>JBNGDR010000408.1:0-2115 GCA_049975685.1 Anaerolineae bacterium | reverse complement strand
GGGTTGGAATCGGTGCTGGAGCCGTCCGCCGTTCTGCTGGGCTTTGGCATCCTCTGCCTGGCGGTGGCGGTGTGGCAGTTCCGGGTTGAATGAGTAATATTTTTTGCTGTCAGGAGGCCAAGTATGACCGAGCAAGACGTTCGTCGAGAGGAGTTCAAGGTTGAGGGCGATGAGGTCGTCGCCCGGGTCAAGGAGATTATCCATGAGGGAAATGTCCGCCGTGTCATTATCAAGAATGAAGCGGGGCAGACACTTATCGAGATCCCGTTGACGGTCGGCGTGGTGGGGGCCGTGCTGTTACCCACGTGGGCTGCGCTGGGTGCCATCGCCGCCATTGTGGCCCGGTTGACCATCGTGGTGGAGAAGGTGGAGCCTTCGACGGCGTCTGGGGAGACGGGGTAGGGCGTTATGGATAGAGGAGCGCTCATTAGGCAACGGGTCGACGAGTACTTTGCTTCGGGGAAATATAACTGCACCATGACGGTCTTGGCGGTGCTTTCTGAGATCTTCGAGATACCGGTGGGGCCACAAACGATGGGCGCGGGCCAATGCCTGCCCAGCGCCGGGGGTACGGGCGGCCTCTGCGGTCTCGTCTCGGGAATGTTAATGTTCCTGGGCGTGTGGGGACACGAAGAGGGATTTCATCGCCAGGCATTGCAGCCCGGTTGCCTACGCCTCATGGAGGCCATCGAGGGTCGCTTTGGCAGTACCCTCTGCACTGAACTGCGCCCGGCGGACGGCTGCGCTCCGCTGGCCGTGGCATTCCTTGAGTTTATCGTTCCCATTGTGGAAGAGGTTAGTATAAGGAGAATATCATGTTAAAAGATCTGGTAACACGCAGTCGCAGTTATCGACGCTTTGATGAGGCGGTTACTATCACTGAGACGACGCTCCGTGATCTCGTGGATCTGGCGCGGCTCTCGCCCTCGGGGGCCAACCGCCAGCCGCTGAAATACGTTCTCTCGGCTGAGCCTGGGCGTAACGCTCGCATCTTCCCCTGCCTGGGGTGGGCGGGCTATCTGAAGGATTGGTCGGGTCCAGAAGAGGGAGAGCGTCCCACCGCCTACATTGTCATTGTGGGCGACACCGAAATTCACGATAGCTTCGGCGTTGATCACGGTATTGCAGCTCAGTCGATGATGCTGGGCGCAGCGGAAAAGGGATTGGGTGGATGTATCATCGCCTCGGTCGATAGAGAGCAGTTGCGGGAGGTTCTGGGCCTGGACGAGCGATACAAGATCCTGCTTGTGCTGGCGTTGGGCAAGCCCTCGGAGCAGGTTGTCGTGGATCCGGTAGGATCTGATGGGGATATCAGGTATTGGCGGGATGCCCAGGGCGTGCACCACGTCCCCAAGCGATCGCTGGATGAACTCATCCTGGCGTGGGAAGCTGCAACTTCTTGACGGTGCTCTCGTATTATAAGAGTAGCAGTTCTTTCCCTTGAGTACAGTCGAAAGTCCGATTCGACGATCAGACAACTTGACCATCTGACTATTTCTTAAGGAGGGCAGGATATGCAGGGCAAACAGCGTTCAAATTTAGCCGTTGGCTTGATACTCATTCTCATGGGGGCTCTCTTTCTGGCCTATCAGCTGGTGCTGGGGGCCGAGAACTGGTTCGGCCTTTTTGACTGGCTCATCTACATCGTCGGCGTCGCGCTCCTGTTGGCTATTATCGGCATCATCGGCGGCGCTCCCGGCATGGCCGTACCCGTGTGCGTCGTAGGGGGGATCGCCGGTATCCTCTATTGGCAGAATATCACGGGCAACTGGGATAGCTGGAGCTACGTGTGGGCTCTCATCCCCGGCTTTGTTGGTCTGGGGATCATCATCTCCGGCCTGTTGGGGAGCAAGGGTAACCGTTGGGAGACGGTGAAGGGTGGCCTGTGGCTCCTGGTTATCAGTGGCGTGCTCTTCGTCGTCTTCGGTTCGTTCTTTGGCTTACCCCTGCTGGGTGACTATTGGCCGGTGTTACTCATTCTTCTGGGGGTGCTGTTGCTGGGGCGGGCCGTCATCCGAGGTCGATAGCTCTCAAAAGGGGGAATACTATGCGTCGTGGTGAGATATTCTGGGGTGCGGTGCTTGTTCTGGTAGGTGTTTTGCTTCTGCTGGGTAA
>JBNGDR010000407.1:0-2130 GCA_049975685.1 Anaerolineae bacterium | reverse complement strand
GTTACGTTGCAACGTAACGACCGCTTTTGCGTATAACATAATAGGGAAGAGCGATTCGGGAATTCTTTTCCGTTCTGCTCTTTTTGTGCTACAATAGAACAGAGAGTTTGCCTGAAGGCAGCATGTGGGCGTAGGTATTGGGCTTGTAGGATGCTAGAGCAAGAGTAGTAACCACCAGGATCATTCACCCTCAGGAGGGAAACAATGAGTTTGCTGGACGACATCAAAGATAAGATGTTCGGAGTCGAGAAGCTCGCCGGTAAGATACCGGGTTACAAGGGGTACAAAGAGAAGGAGCTCCGTCGTGAAGCGGACAAGCTCTTACGCGAGACCATTGTATCCCGGATGCGCACCGTGAAGAAACAGTTAGATGGCCTCCAACAGGAGATCATCGAGGTGGGCAAATTTGATCTACTCGACGAAGTGGGCAGTGCTGCAACTCAGTTGCAAACCTTTATCGACCGTGTGCGTACTGCCAGTTATGGCTATGGCGGTCTCTTTAGCGCCGTGCGCGTCAAGGAGGAAGACCTGGATCGCATGTATCAGTTTGATACCATGCTTCTGGAGTACGCCAATCGCATTGAAGGGGCAGTCAGTCGTGCTCGTGAAGGACTATCAGGTGATGATGCACGTTCACAGATTTTGCTCATCCGCGATCTGACCCGTGAAGCTAACGCTACCTTCGACGACCGTCAAGAAGTGATCAAGGGCACCTACGAAGTTGGGTCCGAAACCAGTGTGTAAAAGGACAGGAGGCTAATCGATGGCTCGTATTTTCGACGTTGTAGAGTATGTAGATGAAGGGCGCCAGGAGATTGTACATCGTATCCCCGAACGGGGCTCCGGTGATTTCCGCATCGGCTCCCAGATCATCGTGCGCGAGGGGCAGGCGGCTGTCTTCTATCGTGATGGCAAGGCTCTGGATACCTTTGGGCCGGGGCGTCACACGATAACGACAGCCAATGTCCCCTTGCTCGTTGACGTGGTGGGGAAGGCTTTCTCGGGTCAGACCCCTTTCAAAGCTGAGGTTTATTTCGTCACCCTGCGCGAGCTCACAGATATGAAGTGGGGCACATCACAGCCCATCACCATCCCCGATCCTATTCTGGGGATGGCCCGGGTTACAGGGTACGGCACCTACGCCATTCAGGTCACCGAGCCCCAGCTCTTCGTTGCCAAGATTGTTGGCACTCAAGGGCTTTATCGAACCCGTGACATCGAGGGGTTCTTCCGCAGCATCATCATGAGCAAGATGCTGGACCTCGTTGGTGAGATGGGTAAGTCGGTGATTCAGATGGCCGCCTTCGTTGAAGAGCTATCAGCGGGTGTGCGTGCCAAGGCGGCCGAGGAGTTCGCCTCCCGTGGTATCACCCTCAACTCCTTCTATGTGGAATCCATTTCCCCGACCGAGGAGACGGCCAAGGCCATCGACGCCCGCGCGGCGATGGGTGCCATTGGCGACATGAATGCCTACATGATGTATCAGGGCGCACAGGCCATGCGCGATGCTGCGCAGAGTGAGGCCGGGGCCGGTGGTGCAGCTGCGACCGGTGTAGGTCTGGGGGCTGGTATCGGCCTGGGCGGCGCGATGGCCCAGATGTTCGGCCAGGCGGCCCAGGGCGGCGGACAGCAACCTGCGCAACCCGCGCCACAGACGACACCAACACCCCCCAGCACCCCCTCAACTCCTGCCGAGGTCCAGGCTATGCTGGATAATCTGGATGCCAGGCTCGCTTCAGGAGATATCAGTGAGAAGATCTATGATCGTCTTTACTCCAAGTGGGAGAAGCGTCTACAGAAGATGCAGGGAGAGTAATTCTCCTTGAGTATGGCTGAAGCCCCCATCCGTCGAATGCGGATGGGGGCTTTTTTCTATGGGTGTTTGGGAAAAAGAAGTTTCTAATGAAACTTATATGTTTTCCTGTTGACTTTAGCGAGCGGGTATGTTATAATAAAAAAGATGAAACTAATATAAAAGATTTTCGAGATAAAAGACTGTGCTTAGGTGTACCACAATGGCTAAAGGAGGCCAGGCATGCCAAGAAAGACCATTGACTTGCCTTACGAGGTGGAGTATCTCTCTGTCCTCGACAAGGATGGAAAAGTGGATGAAGATCTGGATCCAGATCT
>JBNGDR010000406.1:0-2132 GCA_049975685.1 Anaerolineae bacterium | reverse complement strand
GGCCTTCACCACCTCGCTGCGGGAGGCGAACGCCTCCCCGTCGTCGATTCATCATCTGGAAGCGGCGGCGGCGTTGTATCAAGGCAGCTTTCTGGAGGGGTTTTCCCTGGGCGACAGCGTCGCTTTTGAGGAGTGGTTGTTGCTCAAACGAGAGGCCTTGCAGCGGGAGGCGCTGGCGGCCCTCAATCGACTGGCTTCCTATCACGATACGCGAGGTGAGTACGGCAAGGCCCTACCCTACGCGCAGCGTCAGGTGGAATTGGAGCCCTGGCAAGAGGAGGCCCAGCGACAGTTGATGCGCCTGCTGGCACTCAACGGCCAACGTGCTCTTGCCGTGGCCCAGTATAAGACCTGCCGGCGCACCATCGCTGAGCAATTGGGCGTCGAACCGGCCACCGAGACGACGCGGTTGTACGAACAGATCCGCGACGAGGGCGTCGCTCCCGGTTCGGATCGGGGTCAGACGTCCTTGTGCAAGCTTACTGAGCCGGAGCAAATAGCGCCGACCTTATCTACTGCCTCTCCCTCACCCATCTGGGAAAGGGCCGGTGTACGTCTCGCCCTCGTCGGGAGCGGCATACTGCTCCTGATCATCGCTATCGTCGAGGTGCTCATGTTCTTCGGTATTCCATTTCCGGGAAGAACGATGGCGCCACCTGAGGGCGCCGTTGTATCATCTGTGGGGAAGCTGGTCTTTGCCTGCGAAGATGTGGTACCGCCTCAGATATGTGTTCTGGAACTCCGCAGCGGCCGAATCACCCAGGTGACCGATAATCTGGAGTTCGGGGAGCTCGACGGTATCGCCTGGTCACCGGACGGAGAGCAGATCGTCTTTGACGCCGGCCCCGCGCCAGCATCGGGTTGTCCGCATAACCATGACCTCTACGTTATCAACGCCGATGGCTCCGATCTGAGACAGCTCACCAGCGGTGATACCTCCGATCACATACCCAACTGGTCTCCCGATGGGGAGTGGATCGCTTTCAATCGTAACCAGGAGCTGTGGCTCATCCGACCGGACGGCACAGAAGCCCGCCGACTGTATGGGGAGTCGGGTGAATTCTGCGTCAGTGATCTGAGCTGGTCACCCGATAGCCAGCAGATCGCCTTTCTGGGTCAACGATGTCCCTTGTTACCTCTCTTCCCCCTCCGCGAAGTGTGGGTCATCAATCGCGATGGTACCGACCCCCGGATAGTCCATACCTTTGCTCAGCAACCCGATTCTGCGTTCGTGCACTGGGAACCGGACGGTCTGGGGCTCGTGTGTGACCATACCTACGGAGATGAGCCGCCGATGTACCTCCGCATCGACTCCAGTGGCTCCGGTGAGCCCTTTCTGATCAACGTCCTGCCCTTCGAGTGGAACCCCAACTACTGGCCCCAGTGGGGGAAGTTGGATCAATTGGATAATTTGTATCCTGTGTTGTGGCCGGTGTCCGACCGTGCTCACGTGTCTCGTTCATTGTTGATTCTCTCCTCCGGATATTTTCCCTAATTCCTTTTCTCCTGTTCCAATGTCGAGAAGGCGCCGTAGATCGTCCCCGGCCCGATGGTGACTTCGCCTCAATTGACACAGGCTCTGAATAATCTTACAATCTGGCCCGTTATCGCTCTCCGGTACAAGATCTACGTGCGTTGCTGTAAAAATTCGACACCCCCTGGCCCGTTTGCGGGCCAGGGGGTGTCGTGTAAAACTGTGCCGAGTACTTCTTCTTACGCTTACTTCACAACGAGGGGCAGGTAGACCCGCCTATCGCAATCCGCCAGGACGAGATGCTCGATCTCCCCCTCCGATAGGGCGCGGTTGTAGATGCGCAGGTTGTCCATCAGGCCCTGGAAGCGTCCCGCGTTGTTGTATTCGTACCGGTGCCCGATGTACAGGGGCTGATCGGATACCCGGATGACCGATTGCGCGGTTATGGGCTGTGTCATGGAGATCCCGTTCTGGTAAAGCGTCACCATGCTGTCATGGTAGACGACCGCGACGTGCACCCACTCCCCTTCCGGGATGGCGGGTAAGATGGCGTTGCGCGGTGAGTTTGCGCCGGTGGTGCTCTCAAAGAGCGAGCGATTCTCGTTGAGCTTGAACGCATAATCGGCCCAGAGTGCCCCATGCGTCGCGCCCTTGGAGA
>JBNGDR010000405.1:0-2138 GCA_049975685.1 Anaerolineae bacterium | reverse complement strand
GAGTAGACTCTCGGTGGTGCCCCGCTTGAGGGTCAGATTGTAGCGAGAGCGTATGAGCGTGAAGTGATCCTCGCCTCCCCCCCGGCGCTCGAGAACCTCGGGAGCGCTCAGGAGTACGTAATAGATACCCGGTGGAAGTTGTTGCCCCTCATCGTCGGTTATCTCCAATCGGGCGAGGCTCGCCTGGTTGCGCGGTGCGTCCACCTCCACCGACCATTGGCGGAGGAGATCCTCCTCGTCGGGATAGAAATCTCGCCGGTACTCGTAGTCGCCGTAGGCGTGCAGCTTCATGAAGGTATCAACGTCGAGGCTGTAGAGGCTCACGTCCAGACGGGAGACGTTCCGGTGGCTGGCAAAAAGGAGGGTATCGGTATAGGCGTTGAAGGTACCGATCTCCCCCTCCCGGTTCAAACTGGCAAGGGGCGGCAGATCGCCGGTGGTGAAGCGCAGGCGCAGGTTTTCCCCCAGAGGGGCGCCGTAGCGATCGGGCGCGTCACCGTCGAGGTAGAGGGTATAGGTGCTGTTCGGCTCACGCCGGAAGGAGAGGTGCAACTCGGTGTTCGCCTGAGACCAGTAGGTGTAGACGTCGGTGACCGAGGGGGTAACCCGCAGGTAGCTCATGAAATCCTCGGTCTCCATGGGGCTGGCGAAGGTAATGCGCACGTCACCGTAGGGAGAGATGTCGGTCTCGCCGTCCGTGGGTGAGGTGGAGATGATGCCGGGCTCCAGGACCGTCTTGAACTGCCACCGGGTTCCTTCGCTCATGGTGACCTCGCTGGACCGGGCCCTGGCGCTCCCCGCGACCCGAGCATTGACGACGGCGGTGCGGGGCAGGGGCTGGGCCGGTTTGAAAACCATGATCTCCGGGCGTATGGCCTCGGGAAGATCGCTGCTCTCGTCGCTGGCCCAGGTGAAGGTGCCCTCAAGGGGTTCGTTACCGATGCTGAGGGAGAAGGCCTCCTCCGCCGAAGCGTGATCCATGGGCTGGTTGAAGGTGACGCTGATGACAGCGCCGGGGCCTACGTGTTCGGCGTTGCTCCTCGGCGACCAGCGCGCGACGGCGGGGCGCAGCGTGGTGAAGGTCCAGACGTGATCCTCTTCAAGCGTCCCCCCCAGGGTGTCGGAGAGCGTGGAGACGACACGGACCTCGTAGGTGGTCGCCGGTTGGAAGCTCTCCTCTGGATGAAAGCGGTAGATGGAGGTGTTCAGCCACTCCCCCTCTCCCTGCACCTCGGGGGTGAAGGTGAGGGGTTGAGGCAGCTCTTCCTGGCGGTCAACGGAGGTAAGGGGCACCACCGGGCGGTTGAAGACCACTGTCACCACGGTGTCGGGGTCCACATCATCACTCTTGGGCGCCGGTTGTACCTCGCTGACGGCAAGGAAGCCCACCGTCCGGAAATCGAAGGTGATGGGATCAAGGACAGGTTCCCCTTCGATGTTACGCGCGGTCTTTTCCACCTTCACGTGGTAGCGCCGACCGCGCTCCAGACGCTGCGTGGGAGCAAAGGTAAGGGTGCGGGCATCCTCGGTCCAACGGAAATCCCCTGTGACCGTGGGCGAGATGGTAAAAGCGGCCTCGACGCTGGCCTTGTCCATGGACTGGTCGAAGGTGAGCGCCACGCCCCCTTCCAGATCCTGGGGCTCGCCAGGCTCGGGGGTGCGTGCCAGCAGGCGTGGAGGCGGCAGGGGGAGATCTGCGGACTCGGCCGTGGCCGTGGCGACGGGCGTACTTCCTGGCCCCCGGGGGCCAAAGGAGATAGTGTAGTCGCACGCGCTCGCCACCAATGCCATCAGAATCACGAGCAACACAAGCCGGTAGAATCCATCTTGTTTATGCATGATCTCTCCTTATAGAATACAGTGAGCGGGAAGCAGAGAGCAGTGAATAGGGATCGGGGATCGGGGATTGGGGAGCAGGGTCAGTTTGCCCTGGGGAGTGTGAAGGTGAAGGTTGTCCCTTGCCCGATCTCACTTTCGATACCTACCTCGCCACCCAGCTTCTCCACAATGCGGCGGACGATGGAGAGCCCCAGCCCATGTCCCTTGACGTGCAGCCGGTCGAGGCGCGTAAAGGGCGTGAAGAGGCGTGACTGCTGTTCGGGCGTGAGACCGGGGCCATTGTCGCGCACACAGAAGCA
>JBNGDR010000404.1:0-2144 GCA_049975685.1 Anaerolineae bacterium | reverse complement strand
GGTTTTTCGACGTAAATGTTCTCTTTGCCAGCTTCCAGGGCACGCAAGACTAACTCGGCGTGGGAATCGTGCCGCGTGGTGATGACAACCGTATTGATGGACTCGTCCGCCATGATCTCGTCGATACCCGCCGCCGGCAAGATAAACCCATACCGTTCCGAGATTCTCGATGCAGATAACCCTGACGCCGACGCAGCCAGCCGTAGTTCAACCTCATCCATGGACTCAAAATGCGGCAATAATGCCTGCTGGGCGAACTTACCGGCACCGATCCAGCCTATCACGCACTTCTTCTGGGTCGATGCTGGCACAGGCGCGAAGGCATGAGAGATCTGCGACGTCTCCCTCTCCGGATAGGTAAGTACGATGGCCAGCGCCTCACCGGAGCCGGATTCGAGGATCAGATCATAGGCCTCTTCCGCCTGTTCAATAGGCATGCGGTGCGAGATCAGTTTGGAAGTATCAAGACGACCCGCTGCCATCAAAGATAGCGCTGCCTCCATGTTGCGCCGCTCAGTCCAACGCACGTAGCCGATGGGATAGTCGCGCCCCTTCTCTTCATAGTCAGCGTCATAGCGTCCTGGACCATAGGAGCGCGAATAACGGACTTCCAGTTCTTTGTCATAAAATGGCGAGAAAGGTAAATCCATACCCACTCTACCCACCGCTACGAGACGCCCTCTATCTCGCAATAATCCCGCCGCCTGAACCGTCGGGGCGGATGACGAAGTGCTTGCCGTTATCAGCGCGATATCCACGCCACGCCCCTGGGTCATGCTCACGACAAGATCGGGGAGATCCTCATCTCCAGCAAGCGCGACCCCGTCCGCGCCAAACTGCCTGGCCTGTTCGAGACGGGTCTTCTGCAAGTCAACCCCGATCACGACAGCCCCCGCGGCTTTGAGCAACTGAACCGTCAGTAACCCGACCAGACCTAACCCCGTCACCAGCACCACATCGCCAATGGAGACCTCAGCCTGTCGCAAGCCCTGCAAAGCTATAGCAGTCAGCGTCGTGAAACTTGCCTCTTCGTACTCGACGTCGTCGGGGATGCGCACGCACAGATTGCGGGGGACAAAGATCATTTCGGCGTGACTGGCATAACCTACCCCGGCGCACGCGACCCGGTCCCCACGGCTGAATTCGTCGATGCAGTCTCCGGGGTCAACGACTTCCCCGGCACCACTGTATCCAAGCGCTTGCCAATCGGCCAGGCGATCGCGAACCAGGTGAAAGGCTGCCATAATTCCCTGGCGTTTGGCGAAATCAATCACCTTACGAACCAGATCGGGGCGAGAGCGGGCCATGCCTACCAGGCTCTTCTGACCCGTCGCCACCGACGTGCGCTCGGTGCCGGTGGAAATAAGCGAAGCGTGATTACGCACCAGCACCCCACCCGGACGCAAGGTAGGTGCCGCGACCTCCCGAACTTCAACTTCCTTCGTCTGTAAATTGTGAAATACCTGCTTCATATCCGCGCACTCAGATCAGGAGAATATTGGAAAACCAACTGACGTAGTGGCGTACCTTGCATCCTTGTGTCCATATCTGTTCATAACTCCTGTTGATAGGCGAGATTGTCTGATAATTCCAGTTCACGAATGACCGAAGTTCTACAATAAGCACTACGTTTGTATGTCTGTGCCGGTAGGCCACGGCCCCCGACCCAGCAATGCGTAATAGGTCGCTTCAAGCCGACCGGTCAACACGTCCCACGAAAGAGAATTTTCCGCGACCAGTCTGGCATCAAGTCCTACCTGACGCGCAAGGTCCGGATCGGCAAGAAATGTCGCCAGGCCGTCACGGAATCCCTCCGCGCTCTCTTCGACCAGCAAACCTACGTTATACTCGTCGAAGAGGCTGATCATATCCCCTGTCGGATTGCTCACCACGGGACGCCCTACCGCCATATAGTCACCCATCTTCATGGGCCATTTCGAGATATTGCGCATGGTATTGCGAAAGGGCAAAGCGAAAACGTTGACCGCCGACAACCATAAGGGATACTCTTCCACCGGCAGCCACCCCGGACGCAGGAGCATATCCTCCACTCCCAATCGTCTCACCAGTTCCTGGTCCAGCTCCGCTTTACCCGTCACCAGCAGGTGCAAGTCGGGAAACTGTGAACGCAGCATAGCACAGGC
>JBNGDR010000403.1:0-2145 GCA_049975685.1 Anaerolineae bacterium | reverse complement strand
GGCTGGAGGTCTTGATAACCTGCACGGGGACCTTGTCGCCGACCTCCAATCCCTCAAGATATGCCTCGTCCACACGATCGAGATCGCCCGGTTGGATGATGCCGTCCCGCTTGCCGTCGAGATCGACGATCATGTCGTTCTCTCCGATAGATAGGATGGTCGCTTCCCGGACCTCTCCCCGGCGGGGGAGAATGTAGTCCAGAGCGCTATCCAACATCTCTGTAAACTTCGACTTCAGGGCCTTATTCTTCTCACTCATCTCTTGTTGTTCAAAAGCCATCGATTTGTAATACCTCCTCATATAAGATTTGACGCCTGGTGGTCACGAGTGTCCTCTGTGACCCAGAATCCGCTACCAACAGCGTCCGATTGAGCAGCGGAGTTGTAATCTCCACATGAACACGAAAAGACCTGGTTAGCTAAATACGCGCCCGCTGAGCGACCGGCACCAACCAGGTCCTGACAAGATCCATATGGGGTCTGAGAGAAACAAGAAAGTCGCCTACCTCAACCTCCAGACTCACCCTGTACTTGGGCTGGCGGATGCGATGATTCGCAACTCACCGGGTATTAATGGACTATTCGATCTCGATGTACCTCCTTTTGCTAAACTTTCTGATCCTGTATTTCTATTTCCCATGGCGCACGAGCGCGCAGAGCTTCGATGAGTCCGTTCAACGAAAGATCTTTCAACTCCTGCTCGTGGGGTACGACCCACTTCATCTTGAGCTCACTGCCGTCAGCTGCCATGGCCAGAAATCGCGTCGTCGGATGATCGTTGAGTAGTTGTTCAACGTACTCAGGTATCTCGCCGTCGGATCTCAGAGAGACGATGACCCACTGGGCGCCGGTGCGCTCCAGGAGATCCGGCAGCTGCGTGGTTCCTGACTGCGGAACAATCGCGTGAAAATCAGGTGTTTTCTCAATCACCCGTATGAGCATGTCACGCAATAAGCGCTGCTCATTAGCGACGATGATTTGGCGCGTTTGCATAGGTTTCACCTTCAACTTTGTGCACCACTTCCCATATACAACTCTATCCTACCATACCGGAGAGGTAGTGTCTATGTATCAGGATATAGATAGGGGATATAAATCTAGATATAAGTGTCAGTGGCGTGAGCAGTGAGTGGCGAGCGGTGGGCAGGGATCGGGGGGGGGGAGTATCACAGAGCACCTGAAGCCGCCTGCTATGGGAAGGGACAGCGTCAGTGTTCTATGAGGTTCCAGAAGGCTGCGGCCTCGTGACGGCTGGTCACATTCAATTTGTTCAGGATGTTGTGAACGTGGTTTTTCACCGTGCCCACCTCGATGACCAGCCGCTCGGCGATCTCCCGGTTGGTCAGATCCTCGCGGATGAGCGCCAGGATCTGGCGCTCGCGATCGGTGAGCTCGGTGACGGCGTGGGGCGTGGGTTCGGTCTCGCCAAAGATCTGGGCCAGCTCGGTGACTCGGGCTATCAATGCTCCCGCGATCTCGGGGGAGACTACGGCCTCATCGTTGGCGGCAGCTCTTACATTCCGTAGCAGCTCGTCCACGGAATCGTCCTGGAGTACGTAGCCGGCAGCACCCGCCTCCACGTACTGCATGATCTCGCCCTCCGACTCGGCGAGTCCCAACACCAGCACCTTGGTTGCCAGCCCGTCCTGGATAGTGGATCGAGTGAGCCGGAGCGCGCCCTGGTCAGGCAGATGGGTGCTGATGAGTATGACGTCACTCTCCGCAGCTCGCTCCAGGGCCTCATCGAGCGTGGTAGCCGAGCCTATGACGTCGATATCGTCTTCCTCTTCCAGGACCGACGCGATGACGTTGCACATCAGGCGAATCTCGTTAACAATAAGCACACGAATCATTCAGTTATCTTCCTCCGGCAGTGATCGTCCCGGTGTGGGCGCACGCAATGTGCTCCTTCTCCGAGACTTTCTTATTATATCCTAACCGGCGGAAGTCTACAACTATATTGGTGTGAGGAATTGACAAACTGATTGGGGTACATTTTCAAGGCCTGACGCGGGTAAGCGGGAAATCAGTACGAACCGGTTATCTACAGAATAACTCTCTCGGTTACATAAACCGCTCCCCCCTGATAAATGGGGGGAGCGGTCGCTCGTAAGGGACTGGATGCAGCAGGATGCTGGGAAAGTA
>JBNGDR010000402.1:0-2154 GCA_049975685.1 Anaerolineae bacterium | reverse complement strand
GGGCGCTGATACGGGCTCCCTCCTCCAGCTCGACGATGCCTGAGCAGTAAGGGTGCTTGCGGCTGTAGCCCGCCGCCAGCATAGGCGTGGGGGCGATATAGATGATGGTAAAGGCCGCTAACTTGCCCCGACCTGACATCTCCACCCACTCGATCTCCGCATCACGGCAACCGGGACAGACGGGCCGGGGAGGGACGTGGATGTGCCCGCAGGCCTTGCAGCGGATTCCCATGAGCTTGTGCTCGTTTAGATAGTTGTAGAAGGTTGCGCCTGTGATTTCGTCTGTACTCGACATGAGTTTACCTCCGTTCGAAGATGTGGACGGCGCAAGTTTGGCCGGTGCCGCCGACGTTATGGGTGAGGCCCAGGCGGGGAGAATTGGCCAGCTGGCGTTCTCCGGCCTCGCCTCGTAGCTGCTTCCAGATCTCAATCACCTGTCCGGCACCTGAAGCGCCCACCGGGTGGCCCTTGGACTTCAGCCCCCCCGAGGTGTTAATGGGTCGGTCGCCCGTCAGGGCTGTGTGACCCTCGGTTGCAGCCTTCCAGCCCTCTCCGACGTCGAAGAAACCCAGATCCTCTGTAGCCATGATCTCGGCGATGGTGAAGCAGTCGTGGACCTCGGCGACGTCAATATCCCTGGGCTCGACATTTGCCATCTCATAGGCCATGCGCGCGGCTTTCCGAGCTGCCGGTATACCGGTAAGGGTGGGGCGGTCGTGGGTGGCTCCATCGCTGGCCTGTCCGGAGCCAATGATGGCGAGGGGGGCGTCGGTGAAGCGGGAAGCCAGATCTTCGCTGACCAGGAGGATAGCGGCGGCACCATCGGAGATGGGAGAACAGTCGTAGAGTCGAAGAGGCCAGGCGATAAAGGGGTTGGCGCGATTGTCCTGGAGGAAATCCATCTCGTCCTCCCACTGAGGCTCAGGATACCCCTTCTGGACGGAACGTGCCTTCTTCTTGGCCATGATGTCGGCGATACGTTGACCGAACTGGGCCTTGTCGTTGAGAGCTCCGTTTTCGTGGTTCTTCAGTCCCACCTTAAGGAAAACTTCACGAGGGGCGCCGTGTTTGTGCATGTAGGCCGTCGCCATGGCTGCGTACAGGCCGGGGAAGGTGAAGCCCGCCGGTACCTCATAGAGCACATCGGCGGCTGTCGCCAGCGTATCCGTCACCTCCGAGGTGGGCAGATCGGTCATCTTCTCGATGCCCCCCACGAGGACAATGTCATAGAGGCCAGAAGCCACGGCGATGATGCCTTGACGTACAGCGACACCGCTGCTGGCACAGGCGTCCTCGATGCGGGTGGCGGGTCGAGGTGTCAGTCCCACCCAATCGGCCATGATGGGGGCCGTATGCCCCTGTTTCTCGAATAGGTCACTGCTGTAATTGCCGACATAGAGAGCCTCGATGTCGTCGGCGTCTAGCCCTTTGTCCACAGAAGCGATCATCTCTCGGAACGCTTCTACGAAAAGATCGCGGGTGGCCTGGCCGGGGAAAGCGCCGAATTTGCTCATTCCGGCGCCGACGACGGCAACCCCACGACCCAGCTTACGTTGATTCATAGTTCCTCCAAGTGTTTAAGAGTCAAAGGTCAAAAGTTGTGAGTTGCAAGTTACAGGTTACAAGTTAAAAGTTGTGGACTGTGTATATCCGTGTAACTCACTCTTAGCATCCAGCATCCAGTATCCAGCTTCAAGTACCCTGCACCCCCAGCCAACCTAAGAGCGCCGCGTTCCACGCGCGCGGCGTCTCGATGCAGCAGGCGTGTCCAGCGTTGCCCAGGACGAGCAGCTCAGAGCCGGGGATTTCCTCGGCGAGGAGGCGGGCGTAGGGCTTCAGGGGCTTGAGTGCGTCCAACTCCCCCACGACGACCATGGTCGGCGCCTCAATCTCGGCGAGCCGGTCCGTCCAGTCGATCTTCAGGAAGGCGTTGCAGAGGTTGATGACGGCGGCGAAGTCCAGGCCCTCGTAGCGGGGGATGGATAGCCCCGCCCAGTTGGGATGTGCCTCCAGCCAGGGCTCGCTGAAGTTGTCGGTGACAGAGCAGCGGTAGAGTAGCTCACCGTCCTCCCGCTCAGCGGCTGCAATCCAACCCTCGATGGTGGCCCGCAGACGGGGGCGCACTTCGCTCACCGTTGAGGAGAGGAAGAGGGA
>JBNGDR010000401.1:0-2175 GCA_049975685.1 Anaerolineae bacterium | reverse complement strand
CATGCTGACTAAGAAAGTGACCGAGGTACCACTGGAAAAGGTTCAGGAGAGTATCGGGATCCGCTGGCTTATCGCGGAGAAGGATGGCGCGCCCAATTTTGCCATGCGACTCATCGAAATTGAGCCCGGCGTCGTCTTTGAACCCCATCATCATCCCTACGAACACGAGATTTATGTGGTCGCCGGTCAGGGGACGATCACCGGTCCCGAGGGAGAAGCAAAGATGGAACCGGGTACGGCGCTTTTCGTGCCCGCTGACGAGATTCATGGCTATCGTAACACAGGGGACGCGACTCTGAAGTTCGTTTGCGTTATTCCCCAGACGTAATTGGTATCACGAGATAAGGAGATTCTTTGATGGGTAAATCGGCTAAACTGACTTGGGTTGGGCCAGGCTTGCGGCTGGTGGCGGAATCGGGTGGTAGTCCGGCCATTATTGTGGATTCGTCCCACGAGGGGATGGGGACCCATTCCGGCCCCTCTCCCATGGAGCTGGTACTCATGGGTATGGGTAGTTGCACTGGCATGGACGTTCTTGCTATCCTGAACAAGCGGCGCGAACCTGTGACCGGTTACGAGGTGCGCCTGGAGACGGAGCGCGCCGAGGAGCATCCGAAGGTCTATACGAAGGTGCATATCGAGTACGTTATCTACGGCGAAGGGGTCAATCCCGACTCGGTGGAGCGGGCTATCGAGCTCTCTACGTCGAAGTATTGCTCGGTGATCGGCATGGTGAAGCACACTGCGGAGATCACGACGAGCTATCGCATTGTGGAGGACAAGGTAGCGCCCTATAATCCACGGGATAAAGCGTAGACCTCGCGCCGGTCGTTGTCTTGGGGGACCCGTCGGAAGACTTCGACGGGTCTTCCTTTACCTTTTTTATAGTCTCTTGCTGGAGAATCTGAATGCGAAGATATCGTTGGATTTCGGGGTTGTTGTTAGTGTTGGTACCGGCCTGCAACACCGGGTCGGAGTCGGAGGTTTCATCAATAACTGGAGACAGCGCTGAGGATAACTCGGTGGACGCGGTAGAGCCCACTGATGTGGCGAGTTCCCCGGCCCCGGACTTCACGTTATTGACCCCCAGTGGCACCGAGATGAGCTTGAGCGATTTTGAGGGCCAGGTTGTGCTGGTCAACTTCTGGGCTTCCTGGTGCCCCCCTTGCAAGGCCGAGATGCCGGCCCTTGAAACCTATTACCAGGAACACAAGGACGAGGGTTTTGTGGTGCTGGCCGTGAATTACAATGAGGACGTTGAGACGGTGAAAGGCTTCATCGAGGAAGAGGCTCTCACCTTCCCTGTCGTGATTGATCGGGAAGGCAAGGTCCTGGCAGCCTACGGAGTGACTGGGTTGCCTTCCTCCTATATTGTCGGTCGCCAGGGGCAGGAGTTGGGATACTGGCCTGGATCGCTGACCCTCGGCCTTCTGGATAGGAATCTGACGCCGCTACTGGCGGAGACCGAGTAATTGGCGTGTTGCGATTAGGTGCGCACGAATCCATCGCCGGTGGATTGCATCGGGCCTTTGATCGGGGGCGGCGCGCGGGTTGCGAAGCGCTCCAGATCTGGGTAAAGAATAGTCGTCAGTGGGCAGCACCCCCTTTGACGGCGGAGGACGTGGAGCAATTCCAGGAGGCCTGGGCCGAAACGGAGATTTATCCGGTGGTGGCACACGCAGCCTATCTCATCAACGTGGCATCACCTCGGCCCGCACTGCGGACGCGATCGGTGGAGGCCCTTATCGTTGAACTGGAGAGGTGCGAGCGGCTGAACGTGCCCTATCTCGTGCTGCATCCAGGTGCACACACAGGCGCAGGTGAGGAGCAAGGGCTATGCCTCGTTGCTCAATCGTTGGGAGAGGTTCACGCGGCGGTGCCAGGTTATGAGACGCGCATCCTCCTGGAGACGACGGCGGGCGCGGGGACGGTGCTGGGTTATCGTTTTGAACAGCTGGCGCGTCTCTTGGCGGAGACGCCCGAGGGCGAGCGGCTGGGCATCTGTATGGATACCTGCCACGTTTTTACGGCAGGATACGAGCTGCGCACCCGCGAGGGATACGCTGCCACGATGGCGGCTTTTGAGGCGAGCATCGGGTTGGAGCGGCTCGAAGCGATTCACTTGAACGATTCCAAGTATCCCTTTGGGAGTCACAAGGATCGTCACGCGCACAT
>JBNGDR010000400.1:0-2184 GCA_049975685.1 Anaerolineae bacterium | reverse complement strand
ACTTGAAACCTTTTGTCCTTTATCACGTAATAGATAGTAGATAGGAAAACCAAGGAGGTATTCGAATATGACGGATCACGTGAAGATCATAGGTTGGTTATACATTGTCCTGGGGGTGCTGGGGCTCATTGGCGCCGGCATACTCTTCGCCATCCTTCTGGGTAGTGGCTTGATCTCGGGGGATGATACGGCGATAATGGTTACCTCTATCGTGGGTATTGTAATCGGTGGCATCGTTGCGATGCTCTCCCTTCCCGGCGTGATTGGCGGTTGGGGACTGCTGAAGTATAGGCCCTGGGCCCGCGTCCTGGTGCTGATTCTGGCGGCTTTCAATCTACCTGCTTTCCCCCTCGGCACGCTGCTGGCGGCTTACACCTTCTGGGGGTTGTTAAACGAGGATAGTAACCGGCTCTTCGCTGCGGCTTAGCCGCCCCCATCCCGGACGACCGTGGCAGACGTTTAACGTCTGCCACGGTCTACGTCAACAAATGTCACAATTCAACCCCCCTGAGTCAGGGTGGCTTCCACGACCTCCGCCGCCAAGTCGTAGCGACCGAAAGCGGGCATGAGATAGATGCCCGAGGCCCAAGATCGCAGCTGCGCGATCACCTCAACGGCGATGCGGACTCCCTCGTGGGGTGAATCTCGACCAGCCTTTTGCAGTCGCGTGAACATCTCCTGGGGAATGGTGATGCCCGGTACCTCGTTGTGGAGAAAGCGGGCGTGGCGCAGGCCGTACAGGGGCAAGATCCCCACCATAACTGGTATCTCCAACGGGCCATGTATAGTTTCATAGCGCTCAATGAAGCGGTAAGCTCTCTCCGGTTCGTAGACGGGTTGAGTCAGCACGAAGTCTACGCCGGCGCTGATTTTCCGCCGCAACACCCGTATTTCTCGTTGGGGATCGGGCGGTGTGAGGTTGAGAGCTCCGCCCACGAAGAAGGCCGTAGGCCGGCCAATATCGGTGCCGGCGTGATCGAGGCCCACGTTGAGCTGCTGCTTGATGAGTTTGATAAGGCCCGAGGGTACCAGATCATAATCGTCCATGGCATCAGGGTAATCTCCGATGGCGGTGGGATCACCCATGACCACAAAGACGTTGCGGATGCCCAGCGCGTGAGCGGCAAGAAGATCACCCTGTACCCGAAGTAGATTGCGCCCCCGTGTGGGGAAGTGAAGCACGGTCTCGATGCCCACGTCCCGCTGGATGAGGTGACAGACGGCCCAGGGGCTCATCCGCATACGCGCCATAGGACTGTCAGCCACGTTGATGACGTCGGCTCCTACGTCGGCGAGAAGACTGGCGCCTGCGAGAAGCTTGTGGCTAGAAATGGTACGCGGCGGATCTATCTCCACGGAGATGACGAATTCACCACCGGCAAGCTTGCGCGCCAGGTGGGTCTCTCCGGCTTCGGGTGGCCCGAGCTCCTCGGTTTCGCCCACGGTCAGGAGGGAGAGCTCCATCTCCTCACCCGGTGGCGCATCGAGGGCTTTACGCATGGCGGCGATATGTTCAGGTGTAGTGCCGCAACACCCACCGATGAGGCTGATGCCCACCTGACGGAAGGCTATCGCGTATTCAGCGAAGTAATCGGGCGTCGCCGGGTACATGATCCGGCCGGCGACCTGCTCGGGCCAACCGGCATTAGGCACGGCGGCATAGTGTGCCCCGGGGACCACCTGCTGCATACGCCGCAGCACGCGCATGATCTGAGCCGGCCCACCGGAGCAGTTGACGCCGATGACGTCGGCCCCCGTCTCCGCCAGCCGTTGTGCGACCTTCTCCGGGCTATCACCGAGCAACGTCTGATCGTCACGAGTGAAGGTCATGGTAGCTACTACAGGCAGATCACAGACCTCATGCGCAGCAGCGATGGCCTCGCGGATCTCGTAAAAATCGGCGAAGGTCTCCAGAGAGAGGAGATCCACCCCGGCCTCCCACAGCGCACGGATCTGTTCCGCGAAAGCGGCCCGCGCTTGCTCCGGTTGTACCCGCCCGAAGGGAGCCAGCCGTACCCCCAGCGGCCCCACGTTTCCGGCGATAAGCATCTCCTTGAAGGTTCCCAGGACAACACGGTGAGCCAGATCGACGCCCGCGGCGTTGATCTCGGTCACCCGCTCCTCTAATCCGTGCTCGGCGAGTTTGTAGCGATTGGCGCCAAAGGTGTTGGTTTGAATGATCTG
>JBNGDR010000399.1:0-2188 GCA_049975685.1 Anaerolineae bacterium | reverse complement strand
CAACGGGATAGGCTACCTGAGCGCTGATCTGCGTACTGGTCACGGCGGCGGGGCACCAGAGCAGCGAGTGGGAGTTTCCCGAGGGGGGATGATCCATGACGTGAACCCCGATGACCTCGGCGGGTTCCGGTTCGTGATTGGTCACGACCAGGTAGGGGCCGGTGGCCTCCCAGATCTTGGTCGCCGTATCGGAGGGTTCGTCGTCGTCGATGATCAGGTCACCGTCGTAGTCTAGCCAGGCCTCGATGTGGGCCGTCGTGGGTTCATTGGCGTAGACGCTCAATCTGGCCCAACCGTCGGCGCTGGTGGAGAGTGTCTGTACCTGCGCACCGGTGCCGGAGTAGACGAAGCTCCCCTCATCGGTGCGGAAGGTGACCTGGGCTCCCCCTATGTTTTGACCCTGGGGGTTGGTGACCCGTGCGCCGAAGTTGTGTTCACGCTCCTCGGGCAGCAGATTCGTCGCTGTCTCGAAGTCCAGATCTATGTTGTAAACGGGCAGGGGGGTAGGTGTGGGCGAAGGGCCGGTGGTAGGCGTATCCACCGGGGTAACGGTGTTCTGAGGGGTTGTATCGGGGTCAATGGTGGGAGCGCCGATAGTGGGAGGCGCGAGATTGCCATATCCTACCTGAACGCCCTCGTTGATCATCTCGGCCGAGGCTCCTACCCGGACGTAATCGTTGGGGAGCAGCGGCGCAAAGACGGTCAGTGGCACGTTGTGAACCACCCTGACGCGTACGGTCAACCCCCGCAGGCCGGGATGATCCTCCTGGGCCGGATCTTCGAAGGAGGGTAGCCCCCAGACCTGGACGCCGAACATCCCTTCTTCTGTGGTATGATTGTCGATACATGTGGTGCTGGGGACATCGGTACACAAGGTCGACATGCGTAGCCCCCGCGCTTCTTCGCTGGCGCGCATTTTGATGAGCCGGACACGACGACTCTGGTAGTCAGCGTCGCTCTCGTAGGGATCCTCTCCGTACCCCGGGTTGGGGCAGTAGGGCCAGGGCTCGTCGGTCCCCACGCCATCCCCGTCGTTGTCCAGACATTCACCCTGGTTGGGTTGGTAGGCGATGGCAAATCGTGCAGCTTCTCGAGCGGCGTGATTTACCGCGAGATAACCCTGCATCAAGAGGGCGCCGTCGATGAGGCTCAGAAGGACCAGGAGAAGGAGTGGGAAGATGAGGGCAAATTCCACCATACTTTGGCCTTTACTTCTGGGATCCATCACTCTCTCTTTTGACTTTTGCATAGTCATCGAATGCCTCGCTCCCATTACTATTGGCTTTTCACCAACGTATGAATCATCCGCTACGTTGACCGGTGGTGAAAAAGAAGTATGATTAAGATGTCTGAGGTGCCGGTCTTCGTGAGGCGCTTACAAAGGTGGAATAAACTTATTACATCGATGATGGGTGCCCTTTGGTAACGCCGACTTATCTCAAATCTTATTTTAACCGCATAGACGCTTCTTGTCAACGGTACTTAGGTATGATCTATACCGTATTTAAACTTTCCTCCGTGGGTTCCTGCTACTCCAGTCCCTTGAATGTGCTATAATGCCGTTAGGGTCTGTCAAGAAATGACTTCCCGATGGTGCGACCGAGATGGCATGGAAGATGCCCATCAAACACATTTGAGACTCGCGGATTCCGCTGGCGAAAGCAACCCTTGCGTAAGGCACCTTGCGATGGTCTGGGAAGTTATCCCTATACGGGCCCGTAGTATGCTTGGGAGGTAGCGTGATGACCCAGATGAAAGATGCACTGTCGGACGTAGAGAAAAACCTGAATTATACGTTTGTGGATTCGGAGTTATTACGTCTGGCGTTGACCCACCCTTCTTACGCCCACGAACATCCTGAAGAAGGGGGCGAGGAGCATCATAACCAGCGCCTGGAGTTTCTGGGGGATGCTGTTCTCGATTTCCTGGTAGCCGCCTGGCTCTATAGAACCTTCCCTGATTTCCCTGAGGGTACCCTGACCCAGCTTCGAGCTACCTTGGTACGTACAAAAACCCTGGCGCGGTTGGCCGAAGACCTTGGCATAGGCGAAGCACTCTTGTTGGGTCATGGAGAGGAAGAGAGTGGTGGCCGCGAGCGCGCTGCTAATCTCTGTGCTGCCATGGAAGCCGTGGTGGGTGCTCTTTACCTCGATGGAAATCTGGAGATTATCTGGGAGCACCTGAAACC
>JBNGDR010000398.1:0-2191 GCA_049975685.1 Anaerolineae bacterium | reverse complement strand
TACCAGTGAAGACCTCACCATGGAGGAAACGCTGCAAAATATCCTGGAGGTCACAGTGACGCTCACCGGTGCCGAGGTGGGCAACCTGCTCCTGGTGGATAAGGAGGGAAATCTCAATCAGAATATTCTCTCGCTCGCCAACGACCGATTCATCTACGACCGGGGTGCGGCCGGGCAAGCGTTGCGAGAAGGACTCGCCGGCTGGGTTATCCATCACCGGAGGGTGATTCGTATTCCAGACACCCAGAAAGACGAGCGTTGGATACCCTTGCCGGGTACGGCTACCTTCACCGCGCGTTCCGTGCTCTCCGCCCCCATCGTGGGTGGATCGGCCCTCTTCGGTGTACTCACCCTCACGCACACCGAGCCGGAACGTTTCACCGAGGATCACGTCACTCTCATCCGCCTGGCAGTGGACCAGATCGCTTCCGCCGTTCGCAATGCCCATCTTTACGACGAACAACGTGCCCTGACCAACCGGCTTGCGACACTCTACGAGGTCCTGCGCCAGGTCGGCAGCCATCTCGATCCCTACTTCGTCGCCGAAGCCGCAGTGAGTGCTGTGGAACGGTTGGCAGGTTGGCCCACAGTCATGGTACTGCTCCCCGACGAGACGGGCAACCGGCTGGTGCTTCACGCAGCAGCGGGGTCCAATTTGCCGCCCCTGGGTGTCTCCATTGGCATAACGGAAGGGGTATGCGGGCGGGCCTTCCGTCGAGGCGAGACACAATGCGTGAAGAACGTAGATGAAGATCCGGATTACGTCGCCGTCTCCGACCACACGCGCTCTGAACTGGCGGTTCCCTTGAAGCGGGGAGACCAGATCCTGGGGATTCTTAACGTTGAAGGCGCCCATCGTTTCAACGACGAGGATCGCCAGTTGGCAGCCTCCCTTTCTGAAGCCATTGCCCTGGCTTTGGACAACGCCCGCTTCTACGAACAGATCCAACGTTACGCTAACGCCATCGCGGAGGAGCGGAGTCGCTTTGAAGCGATGATTCGCTCCAGCCGCGACGGGATCGTCCTGGTAGACATGAATTTGCGGACAGTTGTTCTCAATCAAGCCGCGCTTCAACACCTGGGGCTGGCAGGGGAACCGCAACAATGGGAGAAGCGCACGCTCCATGACCTGCTGGTTGAAATTCGTTACTCTTCGCCTGAGGCCGTACATGCCGCCATCAAGGAGATACGTCGCATGCGACACGGCGATGAACCGGCGGGCGAAGGAGAGATCTCCCTCCCGCCACGCACCCTCTATTGGCTAAACCTTCCCGTGATGTCAGGTACGACGTTCGTAGGGCGTCTACTCGTCTTCCGCGACGTGACCCAGGAGCGTCTTGTAGCACAGATACGCGAGGATCTCACTTATACACTGGTGCACGATCTGCGCAGCCCCCTCTCCAGCATCTCCACAGCTCTGCAGTTCCTTGAACTCAACCTCGTCGGGGAGATCGATGAGGATTACGCGCAGGCTCTAGACATCGCTTTGGGCTCCACCGATCGCATGTTACGCCTCATCGACACCATTCTTGATATCAGCGGTCTGGAGAGTGGGGAAATGCCCCTGGACCGCAGTGAGTTCGCTTTAAGGCCCCTGGTCGGGGATGTGGAGCGTGTTCACCTGCCGCAGATCAGAGGGAAAAACCTGCGATTCCTCAATGCCGTCCCCGAGACCCTGCCCCTGCTTCACGCAGATCGCGATCTTGTAGAACGGGTCTTGCAGAACCTGCTCCATAACGCCATAAAATTCACCGCGGCGGGGGGTAAGATAAGTCTGACAGCCAACGTGTGCGAGACGCGCCCCGAATATCTCAGCATTTCCATCAGTGATACAGGATGTGGGATCCCACCCGACCTCCAGCCCCGGCTCTTCGAGAAATTCAGCACCGGTCGCACACTTGGTCGAGGCAAGGGTCTGGGACTTACCTTCTGCCGGATGGCGGTGGAGGCCCACGGAGGACGGATCTGGGTCGAGGAAACATCGGAGGCGGGTACCACCTTTACACTCACACTCCCCTGCACTCACAGGGAACGCGCTAATACTGGAAATGTAACGCCAAGAAGAGAGGAATCTCGATCAAGGAGATAACCTATGACAAACGAGAGCCCCTTCCTCCATCTGCTGGAGACGGAACCCCTACCCCTCCTGCGCGATGGTGCCATGGGCACCATGCTCCACGCGCGAGGCGTC
>JBNGDR010000397.1:0-2202 GCA_049975685.1 Anaerolineae bacterium | reverse complement strand
GCTTTGGCCCTGTGGACGACGATATTTTCTCGTGGTCTTCCGAGAAACGCTCGCAGATCAAGGCTTTGCCTACCTCGCTTCAACAGGCGATGGATGCCTTGGAGGCCGATCACGAGTTTCTGCTGGCCGGCGGAGTTTTTAGCGAGGATCTCATCGAACGCTGGATCACGCGCAAACGCTGGGAGGATCGCCAGGTACGCAATCGCCCCCATCCTTACGAGATCGAGCTTTATTACGATCTCTAATCTCTGCGCTTTCTTGCTTTTCGCCTTCTTGCTTCGCGCCCATCCCGGGGTATAATAGAGGGGCAGGGGAAGTGTCGGAATTGGCAGACGAGCATGACTTAGGATCATGTGCCGCAAGGCGTGCGGGTTCGAATCCCGCCTTCCCCAACGTTGATCAATGACGGTAGACGGTAGTCCGTAGACAGGGATGCACCCCTGTTTACCGCCTACCCTCTACCGTTTTTGTTTAGGTCGTTGGCGTTATACGGAAAGAGGGATATGAAGAACGTAACCAACCTCCCGGAGTTGCCTTCGTATTTGGGGGGCAGTGTCAGAGTCACGACGTTGGACCGTTTCTACGCCTGGGCGCGCAAACGCTCCGTCTGGCCCATGCTTTTTGGACTGGCGTGTTGTGCCTTTGAGATGATCTCTACGGCGGCTTCCCGGTACGATACGGCTCGTTTTGGCATGGAGATTATGCGTGCCAGTCCTCGCCAGGCGGACCTGATGATCGTCAACGGAACGGTGACCAAGAAGATGGCACCTCAGGTGGTGCGTCTCTACAATCAGATGGCGGAACCGAAATACGTCATCGCTATGGGCGCCTGTGCTATCTCCGGTGGTCCCTTCAAGGAGGGATACAACGTGGTCTCCGGGATCGACAAACTCATCCCGGTAGATGTCTACATTCCGGGCTGCCCTCCACGCCCTGAGTCTCTCATCCACGGCTTTCTGGCTCTGATGGCCCGCTTTGAGCACGAACCTATCCGGAAGGTGCACGGCTTCGAGAGGGGAACCGATGAAGGGATCCCCATACCCCGCCTGGGGCCAGATCTGGTAGATTGGCAGGCCTTTGACCATCTGCTGGCCTCCACCGAGGAGGAATCCAATGAGTGAGAATCCTGAGCCCCATCCCTCCCGGCTTTTCCAGGTTCTTGATGAGTATTTTCCCGGCACCGTGCAGTGCACGGGTGGCAAGGGCCGAAGCCCACGCGATCCCAGCAGAGAGTGTGTGTTGGTAGAACCCTATAATCTCGTCGATATCGCCTGCCTTCTCCGCGACAAGTTTGGATATCGCCATCTCTCCAATCTTACAGCTGTCGATTATATCGATCCGCCTGAGGGTGTTCCTCCTCACATCGATGTAGTCTATCACTTTTATTCCTTTGGTGGAGGTGGCTCCGTGGGGTTGCACGTACATGTGCCCCGAGAGGAGCCCCTGCTTCCCTCCCTGACGCCCGAGTTTCCGGCGGCGAATTTTCAAGAGCGTGAGGTCTATGATATGTTCGGCGTGCTCTTCAATCGCCATCCCGATCTGCGCCGGCTCTTGCTCTGGGAAGGATTCGATGGTTATCCTCTGCTCAAGGATTGGCACGAAGCCTATTACGAGGAGGAGCACAAGCCTTTCAAGAGTCGCTTTCCTGAGGGTGGGGAACCAGCGAGCGCGGAGGAGAGGACCCCCTTCGGGGCTAACATACGTCTACCCGAGGGTTGGTATCCGCACAAGTCGGACTTTGGGGAAGCCGACCGGTTGCTCTACGAACGGATGCTTTCTGCGGACCGTGACCCTGATAAGCCTCTGCCCACCGATGAGATGATCCTCAACATGGGCCCTCACCACCCCAGCACGCATGGCGTTTTCCGTATGACCGTGAGGCTGGATGGCGAGACGGTGAAACATCTGGAACCGGTCTTTGGCTATCTACATCGTAATCACGAGAAGATCGGAGAGCGGAACACCTGGCTGCAAAACATCCCCTTCACCGATCGCTTGGACTATTTGAACGGGATGACCAACAGTCTGGCCTACTGCCTGGCTATGGAGCAATTGCTGGCGTGGGAGGTGCCGGAGCGGGCGGAATACATCCGGGTGATCATGTCCGAGTTTTCGCGTGTCGTGAATCACATGTTGGCGGCCGGTTTCCTAAGCAACGAATTGGGTCTCTATTTCACGGGTTCTCTCTACGCTCTCCGTGAA
>JBNGDR010000396.1:0-2202 GCA_049975685.1 Anaerolineae bacterium | reverse complement strand
TGGGTTGGATGTGGTACTGGATACTGGAAGCTGGATGCTCGATGCTAGATGCTGGATGCTGGTTGCTTGATACTGGATGCTCGATGCTGGATGCTTGATGTTCGACCTTTGTCATGATGTCTACCAGCTGCATCACCGAGTCGTCGTAGCGGGCGTAGATATCGCGATTGTGAAGCAAGAAGGCATCCGCCAGGGTTGCCAGACGGCGCAGGGCTTCGTCGTTGTCCTTAGCGATGGGCTCCTCGGTGAGGTTGCCGCTGGTCATCACGAGGGGGCGCCCAACGTCGCGCAACAGGATGTGATGGAGGGGGGTATAGGGGATCATGACGCCGAGGGTATCCTGGTTGGGGGCAACGTTGTCGGCGACGCGTGAGACGTGGTGCGCGGAACGTGAAGTATTATCTGGAACGTCCAGGCGATCGAGCAGGACGATGGGCGACTGAGGCGAGGTCAACAGTTCTTCGGCAGGCAGCGGCACCTCACAGTGACGCCTCACCTCTTTCAGGGTGGGCATCATGACGGCGAAGGGCTTGTGGGGACGGCGTTTGCGCTCTCGGAGCCGGCCTACGGCTTCGGCGTTGGTTGCGTCGCAGGCCAGGTGGAAGCCGCCCAACCCTTTGATGGCGACGATGTTGCCGGATAGGAGCAGGTCGCGGACACGGGAAAGGGCGTCTTCGCCACCTATCTCGTATTGCGTGTCTCGTAGTGCGTGTTGGTCGGTCCGGGCGGCGTCGTCCGTGACTGGCTCTACCGGGGTTGCTTCTACCACCCAGACATGAGGTCCGCAGACGGGGCAGGCATTGGGTTGGGCGTGGAAACGGCGATCCGCCGGATTTTCGTACTCCTCCCGGCAATCATCGCAGAGCGGGAACTCGCGCATGGTGGTCTTCGGGCGATCGTAGGGAATATCCTCGATGATAGTGAAGCGCGGCCCGCAGTTGGTGCAGTTGATGAAAGGATAGCGATAGCGGCGGTCGCTGGGGTCGAAGAGCTCACGCACGCAGTCGTCGCAGGTCGCCACGTCGGGAGAGATGAGCAGAGATCGGCTCGCCTTCTCTTCCGAATGGCGGATCTCAAAATCGGTGTAGCCGTTGGATGGAATAGGCGTTGCTTCCAGCGAGGTGATGTGCGCCAGCGGCGGCGCCTCCTTCTCCAGCGCCGTGATGAACGCGTCCAGCGCGCCCGGTGCGCCTTCAGCTTCAATGTCTACGCCGCCGGAGTGGTTGAGCACCCAGCCACGCAGGCCCAGCCGGTGCGCCAGATTATAGACGAAGGGTCGAAACCCCACGCCCTGGACGATGCCGGTTATGGAGATACGGTATGCTGCTGTCTGATTCGGGTTCACTTCAAATCCCACAATAAATAAAACGTGAAGTGTGAAACGTGATATATGAGGTCATCGCGTTTTACGTTTCACGATTCATACAATCTCTTCCAGCCAACCCAACCATTTCTCCATCCCCTCGCCCGTCTTGGCAGAGAGGACGATAATGGGAACGTCGGCGTTGAGCCCCCGCACCAGCTCGCGGAAGGCATCCAGGTTGAAGTCGAGATAGGGCATCAGATCGGCCTTGGTGACGACGACGAGATCCACGGCTTCGAAGATGGCCGGGTACTTGTAAGGTTTATCGTGCCCCTCCGGCACGCTAATCAGGGCTACCTTGGCGCTCTGTCCCAGGTCGAAGGAGACGGGACAGATGAGATTGCCCACGTTCTCGATGAAAATTACATCCAGATCGTTGAGCGGCAGGGCGTGCAAGGCCTGATGTACCATCGGCGCGTCGAGGTGGCAGCCACCACCGGTGTTGATCTGCACTACGGGCGTACCTGTCTCGGCGATCCGATCGGCATCGACCTGAGATGCCACATCGCCCTCGATGACGCTGACCCGGGGATGACCGTCCAGAGCCTCGATGGTCGCCATCAGCAACGTGGTCTTGCCCGCGCCCGGCGAGGCCATGATATTCACGGCAAAGATGCCATGTTCTGCAAGGTGTTCCCGGTTCTCATTCGCAGCCTGATCGTTGGCGCTCAGGATCTTCTGAACGACGGGAACACGCGCCGGTTTGGCAGGCGCTGCCTCGTGATGATGTTCGTGTTCTTCACACCCGCAGGTGTCGCACATTATTGACCTCCGTACTCAATGAATAAAGGACCTTCAGGGATCGAGACTCACTCGACCTCGATGCTCTCGACGTAAAA
>JBNGDR010000395.1:0-2202 GCA_049975685.1 Anaerolineae bacterium | reverse complement strand
ACGCAGATCAACCTCTATGCCCAAAAAGAACAAAACCATTAAGGGAACGTTAATGGAATTGACAATTATTGACATTGCACGCAAAAAATAGTATGATCAAGCCAGGGCAATAAGGAACACTCATATTTGGAAACAAAACCCTTTCCTAACTCAAAGCAATAGGAGGCTTCGCAAATGTTCCGTGAACGAATTCAGGATAAGTATGATGAGCTCTCACCTCGCTTCCGAACACTCGCCGACTTCATTCTCGAAAACACGCTGGATGTTGGCTTTCTGACCGCTACAGCTCTGGCCCGCCGCGTGGATGTGGATCCCGCCACCGTTGTGCGTTTCTCCCAGGAGATAGGCTATTCAGGCTTCCGTGAGCTCTCCAGAGAGATCAAGGATTACATCAATCACCAGCTGGCCCTCCGTTATAGGCGGGGCGACCCAGAGGCCGAAGGGCTTGCTGAGAAGATCGCCATCCGCGCTGATGAACTCAGCGACAGGGTGCTGAGTCTCAAGGCAGATACCGATCTCATCGCGAACGCGGTGGAAGAGATCCACGATGCGACACGGGTTATCACCCTCACTGAAGGAGCAGCATTTGGGTTAGCTTCGCTCTGGGCTACCTACCTCAACATTATCGGTATTGAGGCCGTTGCCGTCAGAGCGGATGTGGCTGAAGCGGCCCTCATGTTACGAGATGCAGAGCCCGGTGACCTGGTCTTCGCCATCTCCCTGGGCCTGGACCCCGATCTCATGCTGGGCCACCTGCTTGGTGCGGCCCGAGAGCGCGGTTTGACGACCATTGCGGTCACTACCAGCCCCACATTGGCTCCGGCCCGCGACGCCGAGATTAACCTAACGGTGCCCTCAAAGACTCCTCCCGGATACCCCTTCTTCGACACGCTTCTGGGGATGCTGTCCCTCCTGTGGCAGGGGTTGATCATGCTAGACAAAGCACGGGGGGAAGCAGGTATCAAGGGAGCGACTGAGACGTTACGCTCTCTGATGGAACGCCAAGATGAAGTTCCCCAATACGATATCGCCGCTGTACTGCGACTCTGGGAGCAGGAAGAATAACTTGTTTGGGACTGAGTCGCAACGACTTCGGGGTCAGTCTGAGACTGACCCCGATTCTTTTTACGAGTATGACCTTGATTTTGCTTACTCTTCAACCCGCTCTGACCACTCCCCATCGGTATTGGCGACTCTTCTCTCGGGCAGATCTTCAACGGTAGCAGGCCACGTTCGAGTGTAGAAATGCAGATAATCAGGTAACCCCTGACGCCAAAGGGCATCGACATGTCCCCCCTCGTGAACCTGGTAGACAACATCTGCACCCTTTTCCAGCAGTAAATCGTGTAACTGGAGAGTCGCGGCGCGAGTCCAATCTATGTCTCCTGCATCGAGATAAACTCGCTGTCCGGGTGCGCCTGATTCAGCCAGAAAGAAGGGATCGTAAGCGGGCAGAGGATGGTTCACCGCCAAGGCTGGACTATGACCGCCGACAATCCCGAAAACATCTGGATTACGCAAACCGATCTCCAGGGACCATACGCCACCCCGAGAAATGCCACCGATGGCGCGCCCTTCCGGCACACGCCAGGTCCTATACTCAGCATCGATCATGGGCACCAGCTCATTCACGACAACCCCTTCGAATGATTGATCACCGCCACTGGAATGCACATAGCGCCCATCGGCATCGGTGACACCGGGCATCACAATGATGAGCGGCCCAATAAGACCTTGACTTATCCAGATATCAGCAATATCCGTGATCCCGAGATCTTTCCAATGGTGCTCATTCAGAGGCCAGCCGTGAAGCAAATATAGAACAGGAAAGGCGCGATAGGGATAAGAGGGATAACAGGGCGGAAGATGTACCAGGAAGCGAATATCCTCCTGGATAGCCTGACTCCAGAAAGCACCCTCCTGCGTCTCACCCTGAGACTGAGTACAAACAAAGGGTGTGATGGTAGGACGAATAGTCGGAGTTGGTGTCATGGTCGGCGTTGCGGTGGGAGAAGGGGTAGGCGTCCAGGTCAAAGGTAGAGTAGGTGTTGAGGTCATCTCGGGTTCTTGAACGTCAGATGAAGCTAGTGCACCCTCCCCCTCCGGTGTTTGGCAACCTCCCAACAACCCCAGTAATATGATGAAAACCAATATCCTATTAAGTCGCACGTGCACCACCGTATCTCGAAACCTCATTATCAC
>JBNGDR010000394.1:0-2208 GCA_049975685.1 Anaerolineae bacterium | reverse complement strand
CCATCGCGGATGATCTGCGCCGGATCGCAGTCGCAGGCATCGGCAGCCGCCAGCCGCAGAAGATAGTCCAGCTTCTCGGCAGCCACACGGGCGGCATTCCCCCCGACGATGGAGGCCCGGGAGGCCACGGTGGGGCCGGAATCGATGGCGGTTCGGGTGTCAGGACGTAGCATGCGGATACGATCGAGGTGAACCCCCAGCACCTCGGCCGCCAGCAGCGTGAAAACGGTACGGCTTCCCTGCCCATAATCCGTCAACCCCGAGGTCAGAACGATGGAGTTATCATTCTCGATCTGTAGCGTAGAGACGGCGAAATCCTCCCCTTCGCCGCCCAGTCCACATCCGTGGAAGTAACAGGCTACGCCCAAGCCCCGCCGTCGCTGCGCGTCAACCGGCTGAGCGGCGTAGGTGGCACGTTTGGCATCCCAATCGGAGCGCTCACGGACCCACTCCAGGCAGGTCGCCAACCCTACCTCCTGGCGAAGCACGTCCCCCGTCATGGTGCGATCGCCCACCCGGAGGCAATTCTGCAGCCGGAAATCAAGTGGGTCCCGACCCATCTGATGAGCCAGATCGTCAACCGCCATCTCCACAGCTGCCGCCGCCTGGGTATTCCCAAAGCCACGGAAGGCTCCAGAGTAGCCGTTGTTAGTATAGACCACGTCCGTGTCGACCTGGACAGCGTCATAACGATAGGCGCCCGCCGCGTGCATCGTCGCCCGCCACATTGCCAGGGGGGACATGGAAGCATAGGCACCACTATCACCCAGCATGTATGCTTGAGCAGCGCGCAAGTTACCCTCGGCATCTGCGCCCAGATCGAGATGAATCCGGGCCGCCTGTCGCTTATAAGAGGCCGCCATGGACTCCGCCCGTGTAAAGACCAGATGCACCGGCTGTCCGGCTAGCAGCGCGAGCTTTGCCACCTGTGCCGAGCTCTGATAGAGGACATCGTCCTTCCCGCCGAAGGCCCCACCCACCGGGGGTTGTATGACCCGTACCCGATCCTTCGGCAAGCCGAGCGTCTCGGCGACGATGTCCCGGTTGATGAAGGGGCTCTGGTTATTCGCGAAGACAGCCACACCACCATCGGGTTCGGGAAGAGCCAATACACCCTCGGGTTCCAGATAAGCATGTTCCTGGTGGGCGAACTGATAGGATGCCTCCAACCTCACAGGGCACGCATCCAGTATCGGTTGGGGATCGCCATTGCGAAGGACGTGAGAATCACAGAGATTTCCCCCCTTCGTCCGGGACAAGGCGCCCTCCCCGATGGTCGGTTCCAGAGGAACAAGAGGGGCATTCTCATCCAGAGCATGGGCAACGTCACTCACCACGGGCAACCTTTCCAGCTCAAGATCGATGGCCTCCACGCCCCTGACGGCGGCCTCTCGGGTTTCAGCAGCGACAACGGCGATGGGATCGCCCACGCACCTCACCTTCTGATAGGCGAGCACGTAGGCGTCACGCACCGGGAAGCCGAAGTTGCCATGATCCTCGAAGTCTTCGTGAGTGATGACTGCGACGACGCCGGGGACCGCCAGGGCCGGGGCCACATCGAGGCGCAAGATCCGTGCGTGAGGCACGGCGCTACGGAGCACCTTGGCATGGAGCGTACCCGGTGGCCCCATATCGACCACATATTTCGCCCGACCCGTGACCTTATCTGCACCATCCACATTCTCAATGCGGGAGTTACCGACGTATTTGAGATCAGCCATCCTGTTCCTCCCTCCGTCGTTCCGCCGTCACCTCAATGGCGTCGACGATCTGTTGATAGCCGGTGCACCGGCAGAGATTTCCGGCGATGGCCCGGCGGATCTCCTCGCGAGTGGGATGGGGATTACGGCGCAGCAGCGCCTCCCCGGCGATAACCATGCCCGGGGTACAGTAACCGCATTGGACGGCCCCACACTCCAGGAAGGCCTTCTGGAGATCGGTGAGATCACCATCGGGACCGTGGAGGCCTTCGATGGTCACCACCTCGTGACCGTGCACCTTGGCAAGGGGCGTCCGGCAGGCGCGCGTCAGATTTCCATCCAGCAGCACCGAGCAAGCGCCGCAGGTACCCGTATCACACCCGCGCTTGGTACCTGTCAAGCCGAGGACATCGCGCAACAGATCGAGGAGAGATATCTCCTCGGATATATCCTCTAGCACCATCGGTTGATCATTCAATGTGAATTCAAGTCGCATAGGTTACTCCTT
>JBNGDR010000393.1:0-2219 GCA_049975685.1 Anaerolineae bacterium | reverse complement strand
GGTTTCGACAGTATCGACGGGTGTGCTTTCCGGAGTTAGGGCTTCGATGATCTCTTTGGCTTGTGGATCCTCCTCGCTCTCTTGCTCCTGAGGCTGTGACTGGATATCCGGGGGGATCCCTACATCGGGTGCTGGTTGAGCCCTGGCTGGCTGGCCGGATGTCATGGTGAATACCAGGAGGAGGATGAAGCCGAGGCTTATGACTGACGACCAGAGAAGTCTGTCTGTCTTGTGCCATACGCAATGCTCGTTCATCTGAACTCCTTATCTGTATATAGAGCGGATATGGTGTGTGCGCTCAGATTTTATTGTTTGCCTAGGCGGGTTCACCTCCTTTCTGAGTCGCGTTTATAACAAGGTCAGGAGCAAGATGAGGTGGTGGAAGCTTTCGTTCGGTCGTGTGGGCGGTTTAGACCCTGCTGTGACGATCTCAGCTTAAGCAGCAATAGAGACGTATCAGCCTGAACGGGTCTGTGTAGGCCCGGGGGTGATGCCAGGTTCAGATGAGGGCTTTTCCAGAGAAGAAAGCGTGATTATGTGATGGGTCCCCCATATCCATATTAATTGGAGAATGCTCCGTAGTCAAGGGAGTACGCATTTTTCCTGTTGTACTATGGCCGCTTCTATGAAGCCGCAGAAGAGGGGGTGGGGACGATGGAGGCGGGTCTTGAATTCGGGGTGGAATTGACTGCCGACCATCCAGGGGTGCTCTTTAATCTCGGCTATCTCTACCAGTCGTTCGTTCGGTGATAGACCACTGAAGATCAGCCCGGCTTCACCGAGGATCTTCCGGTAAGCGTTGTTGAACTCGAAGCGATGGCGGTGACGTTCCTGTACCTCCTCGACGCCGTAGGCGGCACGTGCCCGGGTGCCGGGTTGCAAGATGCAGGGGTAGACCCCCAGCCGCATGGTGCCGCCCATGTCCGCCAGAGCGTGCTGATCGGGCATGAGGGCGATGATAGGATGGCGGGTCTTGGGTGCGAACTCCTCGCTGTTGGGTTCATCGCTGTCGAGAACGTCGCGTGCGAACTCAATGCACATCACCTGCATGCCCAGACAGAGACCCAGATAGGGAATCTTGTGTTCCCGTGCATACCGGGCCGCGACGATCTTCCCTTCAATGCCCCGGTAACCAAAGCCGCCTGGCACAACAATGCCATGGGCTGTGGCCAGGCGTTCTATGCTGTGTCCGCGCTCCAGCTCCTCGCTGTGGAGCCAGTCGATGTCGACGTCGCGTCCGCAGTTGAGGCCGGCGTGGATGAGGGCTTCGCGTACGCTCATGTAGGCATCTTGAAGTTCCACGTATTTGCCCACCAGAGCGATGCGTAGCGGTGGATCTTTGCGTTCCTTCTTAAGCATAGCGACGGCTCGTTTCCATTCCGTCAGATCGGGTGGATGGACGTGTTCTTCGAGGCTTAGCTTTTTCACGACGAGATCGCCCAATCCTGTCTCTTCGAGGAGCAGGGGGACCTCGTAAATGCTGGAGGCGGTCATCAGCGGGATCACGGCGGGGGGCTCAACGTCGCAGAAGATAGAGACCTTCTCACGAATCTCCCCATCAATGGGGTGATCGGCCCGCAGCCCGATGATATCCGGTTGGATACCCAACCCCCGCAACTCGCGAACGCTGTGCTGCGTGGGCTTGGTCTTGAGCTCACCCGTGGCGCTCAGGTAAGGCAGCAGGGTCACGTGGATATAGAGGACGTTCTCGCGGCCCACTTCGTTGCGCATCTGGCGGATGGCCTCAAGGAAGGGTTGGCCCTCGATGTCGCCCACGGTACCCCCGATCTCGACAAGGGCGACGTCGGCATTTAATTTCTGTGGGGCCTGGATGATACGACGTTTGATCTCGTTGGTGACGTGGGGCACCACCTGGATGGTGCCGCCGAGGTAGTCGCCACGTCGTTCCTTGGCGATGACGTCGCTGTAGACCTGGCCCGACGTGACGTTATTAAGCTGGCTCAGGTTCTCATCGATGAAGCGCTCATAATGACCGAGATCGAGATCGGTCTCGGCGCCGTCCTCGGTCACGAAGACCTCACCATGCTGGTAGGGAGCCATGGTGCCCGGATCGACATTCAGATAGGGGTCCAACTTCTGGATAGAGACGCGCAGTCCGCGCGCCTTGAGCAGGCGTCCCAGTGAGGCTGCGGTGATGCCTTTCCCGAGAGAGCTGACGACGCCACCTGTTACGAAAATGTACTTGGTTAGCATGTTAC
>JBNGDR010000392.1:0-2220 GCA_049975685.1 Anaerolineae bacterium | reverse complement strand
CCGTCTGCCCTCAATCCCCCCGATTATGGCCAGTCTACTGACCGTGCCATCTTCGAACAGGTGACCCGGGTGCTGCAGCGCCTGGCCCGGCACCGCACCCTGCTTCTCGCATTGGATGATCTCCAGTGGGCCGACCCTGGCTCTGTGGCCCTACTCTTCCACCTGGGACGTCGCCTGATAGGAAGCCGTATCCTCGTAGTAGGCGCCTACCGACCCGGCGATATAACGGGGAGGATCGCGGGAGAGCGCCACCCTCTGGCACCCGTCGTCCACGAGCTGCAGAGGGAGTTTGGGGACATCTGCATCGATCTGAATGAGAGCGAGGGACGGGCTTTCGTGGAGGCCCTCATCGACTCCGAGCCCAACCGGCTGGGACCCGATTTCCGCGCGACGCTGACCCGCCACACAGGGGGGAATCCGCTCTTCACGGTGGAACTACTGCGCGGCCTCCAGGAACAGGGCCGGCTGGTACAGGATGACGCCGGATACTGGGTCGCCGCTGCCGATCTGGCGTGGGAAGAGCTGCCCGCGCGCGTAGAGGCGGTCATCGCCGAGCGAGTGGCGCGGCTGCCCGCAGCGTGGCAGGAGACGCTGCGTATCGCCAGCGTAGAGGGTGAGACCTTCACGGCGGAGGTGATAGCGCGGGTTCAGGGGGTGGATAGAGAACAGATGGCGCGCCGCCTGAGTGGGCCGCTCTCCCATGCTTACCGGCTGATCTACCCCCTTAGTGTACGACCCGTGGAAAGCGACGGGCGACCTCTCCACCATTACCGGTTCCGACACATCCTCTTCCAGCGTTACCTCTACGAGAGTCTGGGCGGAGAGGCCCGGCGCCGCAGACACAAGGCGATAGGTGAGACGCTGGAAGCCCTCTACGGCGACCGGGTTGAGGAGATCGCTCTCGAGCTGGCCCGCCACTTCGAACAGGCCGGGCGCCCTGACCGGGCGGTGACCTATCTGCACGCGGCCGGTAATCGCGCCTACCTCTTCTCGGCCGCCAGGGAAGCCATCGCCCTCTTCACGCACGGATTGGCGCTCCTCAAGGAGTTGCCGGAGACCTCCGAGCGGAGGGAACAGGAGCTTCACCTTCAGCTGGCACTCACCGGCCCTCTCCTGGCGCAGCGGGGCTGGAGCGCGGAGGAGCGGGCGAGCGCCCTGGAGCGCGCCTACACCCTCGCCGAGCAGATGGATTCGGCGCCGGAGCTGCTGCAAGCACTCTTCGTCCTGGCCGATCTCAACCGGGCACGGGGGAAGCACGCCCACTCCCTGGAGCTGGGCGAGCGGATGTTGGATCTGGCCCGCCGCAGCGGGGATCCGGAGCAGCTGGCGCTGGCCGACTGGACGCTGGGCGAGACGCAGCTCTTCAGAGGCGCACTCCCGGAAGCCCGTGAGTACCTGGAGCGCGGGTTGCGCCACTACGACGCCCGCCTTCACAGAGACCTCACCTCCATCACCGGTCCCAACGTGGGTGTGACCTGCATGACCTGGCTGGCCTGGACGAGGTGGCTGCTGGGCTACCCCGATCGGGCGCTGGATGAGGTGTACAAAGCGCTGGCGCTGGCCGAGAGACTGGATCATCCCCTGAGCCTGGCCTTTACGCTGGCCATCGGCGCGGCAGGGCTCCACCTGCTCCGCCGGGAGGTGGGAGCAGCGGCGCCCTACACGGCCCGGCTGGTCCATCTGGTCGCGGATGAGACGCTGACCTCCATGGAGCCGTGGGCGGAGGTTCTGGCGGGCGTGCAACAGGTGAGGGAGGGCGCAGCGGAGGCCGGGCTGGCGCGGGTTCGTGAGGGCATGGCCGCGTGGAAAGCGACGGGCGCCCTGTCGGGCCGTCCTTTTCAGATGCTCATCCTCATCAACCTCTACCGGCGCCACGGCGAGATCGAGGCGGCGTTGGAGACGGTGGATGAAGCGCTGGCGCTGGTGGACGAGACGGGAGAACGGCCCTTCGAGGCGGAGTATTTCCGGCTGAGGGGCGTGCTGCGCGCCGCGCAGGGGGCAACGCCATCGGAGGTAGAGGCTCACTTCCGCACGGCGTTGACGCTGGCACAGAAACAAACGGCGCGGTCGTGGGCCCTGCGGTCGGCGCTGAGTTTGGCCCGACATCTACAACAGGAGGGGCGGAAAGAGGAGGCGCGGAAGGTACTGGCCCCTATCTACGAGAACTTCACCGAGGGCTTCGACACCCCCGATCTGCAAGAGGCACAGGCCCTTCTCGGG
>JBNGDR010000391.1:0-2220 GCA_049975685.1 Anaerolineae bacterium | reverse complement strand
CCCTATCCTACCATCGCCGGTTACCATCAGAAGCCGACGGTCGTCAACAACGTGGAGACCCTGGCGAATGTGCCCCAGATCATCCTGAACGGCCCCGATTGGTTCCGCTCCATCGGCACAAAGCGCTGCCCCGGCACCAAGGTCTACACGATGCTCGGTGACGTGAATATCACCGGCCTCGTAGAAACCCCGATGGGTACCACGCTGCGCGAGATCATCGAGATCTACGGTGGGGGCATGAAGAATGGCAAAACCTTCAAATGCGCCCAGACCGGCGGCGCTTCCGGGAGCATCATCCCGGCGGAGATGTTGGATGTGCCCATGGACTTCGCCAGCATGTCCGAGAAGGGCGCAGCGCTAGGGAGTGGTGCGCTCCTCGTCTGTGGCGAGGACACCTGTATCGTAGATCTGGCCTACGTGCTGGAGCGCTTCTTCAAGACAGAATCCTGTGGCAAGTGTGTACCCTGTCGGGTGGGCACGGCCCAGATGTTGGAATCGTTGGAACGGCTACGACGTGGCTATGGAACTCAGATCGACCTGGATCGTTTGGAAGAGGCGGCGGAGTTTGCGAGCGAAGCCTCTTTCTGTGGGTTGGGTCAGGCCGCGCCGGTGCCCATTATCACAGGCCTCCGTTACTTCCGTGAGGAGTTTGAGGCCCACGCCCGGGGCGAGTGTCCCACGGGTGCCTGCCCCATGGACAGGCCATTGAAGAGAGATTGAGCATGAGATCAACGAAAGTAAGGAGGCTAAGCGACCGATGAGCGAAGTAGAACTTACCATCAACGGCAAAACGGTCACTGCAAAGAAAGGCCAGACCATCCTGCAAGCAGCCCGTGAGGCTGGCATTGAGATTCCCACACTGTGTGAACATCCAGCGCTGAGCAACTGGGGCGCCTGTCGCATGTGTCTGGTGGAAGTTGAAGGCATGCGCAGCCTACAAACGGCCTGCACCTGCCCGGTGTCGGAGGGGATGGAGGTCCAGACTCACACGGAGCACGTGACCAACGTCCGCAAGTTCATCCTGGAGCTGCTCTTCTCCGAGCGGAATCATTACTGCATGTATTGCCAGATGAGTGGCGACTGCGAGCTACAGGATCGAGCTTACGAGTACGGGCTGGATCACTTCAGCTACCCCCGTCCCTATGAGAAGCTGGAGGTGGACGCCTCCCGCAAATACTTCATCATGGACCACAATCGCTGCATCCTCTGCTCCCGCTGTGTGCGCGCCTGCGACGAGATTGCAGCGAATCACACGTTAAACCTGCGCGATCGGGGTGCCAAAACCATGGTCGTCGCTGACCTTGACGTTCCCTTTGGGGAATCATCCTGCATCGAGTGTGGTACCTGTCTCCAGGTTTGCCCCACCGGCGCGCTTATCGATGCTCGTAGCGCCTACGGCGGCCGCGAGAAGGACGTAACTCACGTGACAACCACCTGCATGCAATGTGGGGTCGGCTGCACGCTGGATGTGGTGACGCGCTACAATCGCCTGCTGCGTGTGGACGGCGTCTGGGGCTCGGATCCCAACGACGGTCTGCTCTGCGTTGCGGGTCGTTTTGAACCTCTATACGACAAGCGTAAGCGGGTTACCCAGCCTATGGTCCGCAAGGATGACCAGCTGGTCGGGACCAGCTGGGAAGAGGCACTGGGACTCGTGGCGGAGAAGCTGGGCGAGGGTGAAGCTCTCGGCCTGGCAACCTGCGCCAATACCAACGAGGCCCTGGAAGCCTTCGCTGACCTCTTCAGCAAAGTGGAGGGTGAGGCAGGCCGCGTGGAACCCACCGCCCCCGACCTGGGTTACGGTGAACCGGCAGAGATCCAGGACATCCTGGACTCGGATTTTGTCATCGTCGCCGGGGCCGACCCTCTGGTTTATCAGAAGGTCGTGGGCTATTTCATCAAGCGTGCTGCCGATCAAGGGGCCACGATAGCCATCATCGGCGAATCGGAGAGCGATCTGGATAGCCACGCCGATTTGAAGGTCGGCTATGACGAGGCCGCGAAGATCGTCGAGGCTGCTCAGAAGGCGGAGAAACCCGTCGTCGTTTACAGCGTAGGATTGACCGGGGAGGCCATCAAGGCCCTGGAACACCTGGGCGATAAGGCCCGTTTCCTGGGTCTCGAACCCGCCCGCAACGGTCAGGGTGCGCTCGCAGCGGGGTTGAAGCCCCTCGAACTTCATGACGCAAATGTGGTATACTTCCTGTTGGGCGAGCAGAC
>JBNGDR010000390.1:0-2221 GCA_049975685.1 Anaerolineae bacterium | reverse complement strand
TTTCTGCGCCTGCTTCGCGAGAACCCCGGCGTGCAGGTCTTTCTCCTCAACACGGGGCGCATCGGGATGCGGGATGTGGACCGTCAGGAACGTCTCAACCCTGATGGCACGAAGGTGGGCGCCAAGATCGGCGTACTGGACTCTACGGAGATCATCAAGCAGATGGCGCGGGGCGGCATCCGATGGGAGCGAGATCCCGATTGGGGCTACGAGGTCGCTGCCGAGGTGGAAGGTATCGATGACTTCGCCGAGCGTCTCGACCCCCACCGCTACTATACGGCGGAGGAATACGCTGAGTTGACCGCGGCGTTGCGGGCCGATCGCGCCGCCTGGCTGGAGAAGTTCCCCGAGCTGAACCCGGAGATCGCGGCGTCGTTGAATCTGTAGTGCCCGCGGCCGAAGTCTGGCGCGCTCTTTCCGGGCAAGAGATTTGCCCGGTTATTTCGCCCGCGTGATGATAGTCATAATGGGCGGCGGCACCTGCCGCCGCCCATATCCGATCGGGGTGAGAGTCCTTCTCAGTCAGCCAACCGAATCTTAGAAATCCCAGTCGAGGCGGGGTTCAGGGAGACACAGTAAACGATCCAGTGCCGCCATAAGTTCCGGCGGTCCCGAGAGTTCGGTGGTCACTGCCAGTCCTGTCGCCGGACGGCCCCCCATCCAGAGGCGGGTGAAGGCGTTGACTGAGGTCTTCAGCACGGGGAGGGCAGGATCGCTGCCCCGCTCCGCTGCCGACTCGGGCCCCAGGGTGACGATGTACTCACCCCCGATTCCCGACCAGGGTGCATCATGGTCGAAGAAATCCTCGATGGGGTCGGTGAGCTGCAGGTTGAAACGCACCGTCTCACAACGAAGATGGGTTTTCGCCAGACAGGCTGATAGGTCACAGATACGAGCCTGCCAATAGGCTGTGGCGTTTGCGCGGCTCTCGAATTTCGACTTCTCTGTCAACTGACGGTGGCGGAAGGGCTGTTTCAGCAGATCCTGAAATTGGATATCGCGGGGCTCTCGCATCCGCACCAGACGGATTTGATCACCCAGGGTACGGAGGAGGGCCATGAGTTCCAGAAACTGGTCGAGGGTCTGGTAGGCGTACCACCACACGTTGTAAGGCCCGTGCTCCTTGTCGCCCCCGTTGAACCAGAGATGGTGTGTGAGCTCCCCATCAGGACCATCGTAATAACCGAGGCCGAAACCGTTCTCCGTCAACAACATCTCCGCCCGCGTGGACTCCGCGGGTTCCAGATTGATAGCACCATGTCCACGATGCCGGGTAAGTCGGCAGGCGTGCACCTCGGCCCAATCCTCGGACGTTATGCGGTGGGGTATGCGAGACCGTACGTCAAGTCTAAGCTGTGCAGGATCAAAGCCCAGCCAATGTTCGTAAGGACCGGTACCGAAGCCCAGGCGGTTGTAAAACCCCTGCTCAAACATTCCCAACCCCGCTACCAGTGCTCCGGCTGCGACCTCCTGGGCAATGAGCTGCGCGGTCAGGCGGCCTGCCAATCCCTGTTTGCGAGCAACCCGGCTGGTAGTGACACCGCTCACCCCCGTGAAAGGTAGTTCCTCGTCGAGGTAACGCAGGGTACCGGGAAGGGACATCGCCAGCGACTCCGCTTCGCCCCGGACCTCCGCGACCAGCGCGCGCCCGGATTGGACGAAGAGATCCATCGCCTCTTCCTGTTCCTTGCCTTCCTTAAGCCAACCCACCTCACGCCAGATACGGTGGGTGGCCTTGCGATCCCTCTCAGAATCGTAGGTGCGAAATTCGATCACATTATCCTCCAGATGAAGTGTGGAATGTCTAGAATGTCGGTGAAGGTAGCCGTTGACTGATTTGCACCGAATGCTGTGTGGCTAACGTTAACCTCGGCGTCCGCCTTTGAGCTCATCCTGGAGAGCCTCCAGGTTGCTCCAGTCATTGGCGGCAGCCAGGCCCGCCTGCTGGGGCCAGGTTGTCGGATCCATAAAGCTAAGACTGGCCTCGCGGAGGATGGATTTCAGGTGGACGGGCGTCGTAGCTGCCAGATCGGTGAAGGTCTCGATGCCTTTTTCCTTGAGTAATCTTTTCACCTTCGGGCCGATACCTTCGATACGGGTCAAATCGTCCGGCTCGGCTGTCGCAGACGCTTCTGTTGGCGTCTGTCGAATCTGGGGCTGGGAGGGGATCTCCAGCGGCTCAGACTCGGGCTCGGATTCGATCTCTTCCGCTGTGTCCTCT
>JBNGDR010000389.1:0-2222 GCA_049975685.1 Anaerolineae bacterium | reverse complement strand
GCCCAGGACTACGAAGATGACGAGGACGAGATCCGCATCGACGTGGATATCGACATTGACATGGAATTTGGCGATGCTGACGAGGACGAGGACGAAGAGGATGAGGACGAACCTTCCACCGACGAACTCGATCAGATCGAGGAGGAATTATCAACGAATATCGCGGGGTTGGTGGACGACCCCGTCCGCATGTATCTTCGAGAGATCGGTCGCGTTGATCTATTGGAACCTTATCAGGAAGTATGGATTTGCCTTATCCGTGAAGCCGCGACCCGACTGCCTGAGTTGAAGCGAAATCTAGACGGCGGCCCCGAAGCCCTCACCGAGACGGTGGAGGAGCTCTACAAGTATGCGCGCAAGGCCTGGAACACCGGCCAACGCAACGCCGATAAGCACGATCTGGCGACACCCACCCCCCAGGCTCTCCTCGACGAGATCGTCCGCCAGCAACATATCGTCATCAACCCCGTCTCCTCAACACTCTACACCTACATGGGACCGAACCGTTGGGGCGACGATCCCCAATGGCGCCCGGTCATTATGGCATTATTGGAAATGTCCGTCCACCTGTTCCTGCTACCTATCTCACTGCTGGTGGACATCCGGGATTACATGATAGAAAACGAGCGCTGGCCCACGATACGTTCGGTCCGCAAGTACATGCCCACGCCCGACGAGGTGGGACGCTGGTGGCTTCAGGTAGACGTACTCGCCGCCGAAGCCCAGCAGATGCTTGTGCGGGCCAACCTCCGTCTCGTTGTTAACATCGCAAAGCGGTACGTAGGTCGCGGCGTCTCCTTCCTGGATCTCATTCAGGAGGGCAATATTGGTCTATTACGCGCTGTCGAGAAGTTCGACTACACCAGAGGCTACAAGTTCTCTACCTACGCCACCTGGTGGATCCGGCAAGCCATCAGCCGCGCCATCGCCGATCAGGCGCGCACCATCCGCATACCGGTACACATGGTAGAGACCATCCAACGCCTGATGCGGGTCCAGCGTCGCATGACCCAGCGGATGGGACGCGAACCGACCCTCGACGAGCTGGCGCTGGAGATGGACGTGATGGAGCCGGAGGACGTCAACGCCATCCGCGAAGCTCGTCTGGAGGGACGACCTCTTTCGCCCCAGCTGAACCGCAAATTACGACGGGCCATGTCCAAGGTACGGCGTATCATCACTATCTCCCAGGAGCCCATGTCACTGGAGAGCCCGGTAGGCAACGAGGATAACAGCGAACTCGCTGACTTCATCGAGGATGAAAACCTCCCCGGCCCCATGGACGCCACCTCTACCCAGATGTTGCGCGAGCAGCTCCAGAATATCCTGGGCGAACTGGGCGAACGTGAGCGGGAGGTGTTGGAGATGCGCTTCGGGCTCAAGGACGGTCAACCCCACACCCTCGAAGAGGTAGGGCAGGCCTTCAGTGTGACCCGGGAGCGCATACGCCAGATTGAGTCCAAGGCGTTGCGCAAGCTGCGCCATCCAGGTCGCAGCCGCAAGCTGCGCGATTTTCTGATGTAGGAGAGGCAGGAAATACTTTTCACCGAAAGGAGTGTAGGCGTTCACGAACCATGTTCATTCAAATCGAAGTACAAACTCGCAACAAGGTTGACCTCATCGATATTACCGACAAGATCCGTGAAGCAGTGAGAGAGACCGGGATCACCCAGGGGGTCTGTTTTCTCTTCTGCCCGCATACCACGGCGGGCCTGGTGCTCAACGAGAACTGGGACCCCTCCGTCGAGAAGGATGTAGCGATGGTCCTGGATCGCATGGCACCCCAGGATCTCTCCTATCGCCACGGCGAGCAGAACTCACCCGCGCACATCAAGTCGGTGCTGGTGGGTAGTGATCACTTCCTCTTCGTGCAGGAGGGCAACCTCAAGTTGGGCCAGTGGCAAGGGATCTTTTTCGCCGAGTTCGACGGCCCGCGCCACCGGAACCTATGGATCAGGGTCATCGAAGATCAGGTCAGTGGGTAGGCGCCTCGGGCAGATTCGTCTCTCTGTCCCCATCTAACCATGAACCCGATACCCTGGGAGCGTATCGAAGCGCTCCTGCACCGCGTCCGTAAACCAGGCCGCTACGTGGGCGGCGAATACAACGCCGTCCATAAACCCTGGGAACAGACAGATCTCCACGTCTGTCTCGCCTTCCCCGATCTCTACGACCTGGGGATGTCCAACTTCGCCCTCGCCATCCTCTACGATCTGCTCAAC
>JBNGDR010000388.1:0-2228 GCA_049975685.1 Anaerolineae bacterium | reverse complement strand
CTTCTCGTCACTGGACGAGATGTTCCTGGTTGCTTATGATCCCGTCACCGATTTCGTCCTGGAGCCGTGGCTGGAGCACGATCCCATTGGCAATCTCCGCCTCGGGGAGGCCATAGGGGGCGCCGCCATCTCTGATCCTGACGGCGATGGGAGTATACAGGTATACGGCTATCCGCTCCGCCTCATCCGTACCTTGCAGGAGACGGGGGGTGACGTGGATCAGGTGCTCTTCGTCAGCTTCGATACGGCGCAGGCCATTCTGGAGCAGGTGCAGACCCAGCCTCAGCCTGCCTTTGAGATCGCGCCTGAGAGTATCTCGACCGCCATGGTGAAGGTACGCCTGGGTAGCGATCCCCACGAGGTAGCGGTGCGCATCCTGGAGCAGGTGCCCGGTGTGGTGCCCATCGAGAGTACGGGCTTCTTTCAGACCCAGCGCTCCCAGATGGTGGGGTTGTTGCGCGTCGTTCTCCTCCTGGCTGGGTTGACCTGGGTGCTGGCGACTCTTTTCATGGGGCTGGTCTTCTCGCTGGCCGCCAACGAACGCCGCCGCGAGATCGCCACGCTCCGCGCGCTGGGCGCCACCCGGGCCATAGTTCTGAAGACTTTGTTGCTGGAGGGGGTCACGCTGGCCCTCTCGGGCGGCCTGGTTGGTATCGGGTTGGCCGTCATGACCGCCGGTCTCTTTCCCGAGCAGATTGCCGAGCTCGCGGAGATCCAGATCATGTTACCCCCGCCCCTATTGTTGCTGGGATTGGCCGCGGCCGGTTTGACGTTGGCACTGGTGAGTGTGACTGTGGCGGCCTGGATACCTGCCTCGCGGCTTAGCCGCCAGGAGCCAGCGCTGGCGATGAGGGAGTAATTTTGTATTCCGTATTCCAGATACGAAATACGGAATACGCAAGAAGACACGTAGATCGATTGAGCCACACCCACCTTGCTTTTTGAGGAGTAAATATCGATGAATTTGATTCGACTTGCTGTGCGCAATGTAAAAGGTAATTCCTTCCGGAGTTGGATGGTCTTCTTCTGTGCCGTCTTGATGGCGGGTTTCGTCGTCTCTGCTACGCTCATCATCGGCGGGGCCAACGACAGTCTGCGCCTCGCCCTCGACCGGCTGGGAGCAGACATCATCGTCATCCCCGAAGGGCACGAGCAGCGGCTGGAGAGCGCCCTATTGATGGGGATCCCCGTCCACTGCTGGATGCCTGATACCATTGTGGATGATCTCGAGACGTTGCCTGGGGTTGAGGCTGTCTCGCCCCAGCTCTATCTTTCCACCCTCCGTGGGGCCACCTGCTGTTCGGTACCCGAGATGTTCCTCATCGCCTACGAGCCGGAGACCGATTTCACGCTTCGGCCCTGGCTGGAGGAGAACATGGAAGGGGGGCTGGGCGTGGGGGAGGCCGTCGGAGGCAGCCTCGTCTACGTGCCCGAGGCGGAGGGCGAGCTCCTGGTCTATGGTTACGGCCTCGATCTGAAGGGGAGTCTCGATCCTACGGGCACGGGCCTGGATCAGAGCATGTTCTTCACCTTCGATACCGCCTTTGAGATCGCGCGGTTGTCGGAGTACCAGGCTGTGAAGACCATGGATATACCCCCGCGCACCGTCTCCTCGGCGCTGGTCAAGGTAGACCTGAGGACCGATCCCCAGGTGGTCGCCGAAGAGATTTCGGCTGCTATTCAGGGCGTGACGCCTCTGGAGACCAGCAAGCTCTTCAAGGGACAGCGTGAGCAGCTGGTCAGTTTGCTGAACAGTGTGGTCACGTTGCTGGGCATCACCTGGGTGCTGGCCATGGCTCTCATCGCCGTCGTCTTCTCCCTGGCGGTCAACGAACGCCGGCGTCACATTGGGGTCATGCGCGCCCTGGGTGCATCGCGCACGACGGTGTTGAAGTCGCTATTGCTGGAGGCCGCTCTGCTGGCTCTTGCCGGAGGTGGGGTGGGGATCGTCGTATCGAGCCTGGCCATCTATCTCTTCCGCAACTTGATCATCAACCTGATGGGGGTACCCTTTCTCTTCCCGGCACCCTTGGAACTGGCAGGCCTGGGGCTAGGTGCCCTGGGCTTGGCCTTGCTCGGTGTAACTTTATCTGCTCTTATCCCGGCGCTGCGTATCAGCTTCCAGGATCCGGCTGTCTCTATGAGGGAGTGAAAACATGATAGACCTGCACGATGTCACCAAGATCTACACGGTGAGCAAAGAGGTCACCGTCCCCGCCGTCCGCAAT
>JBNGDR010000387.1:0-2244 GCA_049975685.1 Anaerolineae bacterium | reverse complement strand
GCCCGATACAGGGCCAGGGCGAAGTAGTCGGGCACCACCCGCGCTTCGACCGGCAATTCGTGCAGCGTGACCACCAGTTGGTTGAGCCGCTCGTGGGCCCGGCGGGGCAGTGTGACGACCACCTCGTTTATGCGGTGCAGTCGAATGACCCGGCGAGCCTCATCCAACGTACCCAACACCGGCAGTCCTTTCTCCCGTTTCGACAGATCGTCGTCCAGATAGCCGATCATCTCTATCCCGGTCCAGGCGTACTCCTTGATCATCTCGGCCACCTGCTGCCCTACCACCCCCGCGCCGACGACGAGAACCCGTCTCGTCTTCTCCCGCCGCCATCCGCCCCGCCAAACGCGGAAGATAAGCCGCAGGAGCGCCCGCCAGGTGAAGAGGATCAAAATATCCAGGACGAAGAAATAGAGGAACAACAAACGGGAAAACTCACGGAAGAAGAAGTACTCCACCCCGGCCAGCACCAGCGTGGCCAACGTGACCGCCAGGAACACCAGTTGCAGGTCGTCCAGGAAGCGCAAGGTGCGCCGCACGTCGTAGACGGATACCAGGTTAAAGATGACGAGCCATATGAAAGGAACTATGAGGTAGTGTAGGGGATCGAATCGAAGCCACTCTCCCTCCGGACCAAGGTATATCCCCAGATCCACCGCCAGGCGGAGGTGCCTGGCCAGGTAGAGGGCCAGGTCGGTCAAAATGAGATCACAGGCGAGTAAAAACAGCGTAAAGTTGACACCAAACCGTTTCAGCATAACAAAACTCCCCCAACGATCCAAGCAGCAGCTTCGCACCGCCTCGAATTCATCGAGTCGCGCCAGGCTAACATGCTTACTCCGTCTCCTGTCCCCTCACCAATTTCCCTCAACGTCAACAATCCAAACGACCGATTACAATTATATCTTATCCTCCTTCAAAAGCAACTGCTGAGTCATCAACTGTTCCTAATCCCGCTCAGTCTGAATGATATTCCGCATCATACGATTCACAAAGCTCAGGTAATCGTCTACCTCCTCATAACGGTCGAGCTCTTCTTCTTCCCTTTTGTTCAACCCTTCTCTGCGTTGCTTTATCACCAGGTCTTCAATCCGATCCCGAATCACGTTGGAAGCTCTGAACTCCGGCACGCCTTCTTCCAGCTCAATCCGCACCGCGCCTTCCAACGGAAGCGTAGCCGGCAAACTGCGAAGTTGAGGAAGCGGTTGCATCACCACTTTTCTGATGTGTTCTTGTACGTTCACCTCATTCATCTCTGCACCTCTGCGCTATGGATCAGATTCAGGCCTCGTTGGCCAGTTGCAGGGCCTCACGATACAAATCATCTCCTATGTGAAAGCCCTCCATCTGCAAGGCATCCAGAAGTGGGCGAGTATTCGAAATCATCTCGGATCTCTTGGCCCGCAACAGAACCCCGATAGTGCCGACCACGCCCAATCCCAGATCCTCCGCCAGTCCCCGCGCCTGACGGTCATCGAGGCCAGCCCAGCAGTTGGGGGTATATTGTGCATAGGCAATTACAGCCCGTTCGCCAATACCCAGGCGGTTCGGAGGAAGCGCTTCTATGTCACGCTCGCTCACGGATACGATCTCGGGCCAATCCAACTTACGCGGGTCGATGGTGTCGCGCCGTATGAACCGTCCCATATCAAGTTCAGCCGCCACAGGTTCGGGCACGTAGATTGCCTCAAACAGGGCCGGCAGTAACCGCATCTGCTCTATACGGCCCAGGTATAGCAGTAGTGTTGTGTCGCAGACAAGCGGGCGTTTACTCATCGCTCATGGGGATGCTGTTCATTCCCTGTCATCTCGCGGCGCAGATCCTCGGCGGAGATTTGGGAGATCGGAATGTCGTAGTCGGCGCACAGGTCGAGGAACATCACGCGAGGTACGCCCGCCATTGCTGCCGCAGCACCGGAGGACAACTTGCCCTGTCGAAACAGCATCAGCGCAGCATACGTACGTATGTCCCGCTCCATCTCCTCGGGGGTACGGTTAAGCATCCGCTGAACCTCAGTAGGCACACGAACAGTCAATACTTCTTCCATCTCACGTCCTCCATCTACTTTGAAATCCAAGACTATCCCCATTATACCCTACGCTGCTTGTAAAATCAAAAACAAGCGAACGTCTCTGCTCCGTGAAATAGAACCGACGGTAGCTCGAAGTTCCTGGGCCGATCTACTTCACGAGATAGGCGTTCGCTCCTGCGCCGTCTTTGGAACCGCTGAGGGGCAAGGCTGC
>JBNGDR010000386.1:0-2248 GCA_049975685.1 Anaerolineae bacterium | reverse complement strand
TCCATCTCATCCGGGGACACCGTCGCGGTAGGGTTCTTGGATATAAAGGGGTCGATGAGGATCTCTGTGCCGTCGGCGTTAATCGCCCACGTTGCGTGTCCGTACCAGGTAAGTGTGATCATGCTAGCCTCCTTCGAACATAGTCAGATAGTCATATAGTCGAGTGGTCATGTAGTCAGCTGTAAGTACTCAACGGCCGTAATGACTTAACCCAAAAACCCGCGTTTATCTGCGTCCACTTGGTCTTTGTAAGATAGAGACTCGACCCCATTGTTTGCCGGTGGTTCATGGCAATTCCTCACGTATCCTCTGCTGAGGGTTCTTCCGTCTGTTTCATTTGCTTTATGCGTTCCATGATCTCGCGTTCGTAACCAATACCTTTGGGTTGGAACCAGCCTCCCTCCACGCCCTCGGGAAGGTAGCGTTGTTGCACCCACCCGCCGGGGTGTGCATGAGGGTATTTGTAGCCGGGTTGACCCGCGATCTCCTCCTTCAGGAGGGTGCGCTGATCGCGGATGTAAACAGGAGGTGGTCGGTACCCGTGCTCCTCCAGCGCCGCCTTGGCCTTCCAGAAGGCGCCCACGCTGTTGGACTTGGGCGCCGTCGCCAGGTAGAGGGCGGCTTCGGCGAGGTGATACTGCCCCTCGGGCATGCCCACCCACTCGAAGGCCTGGGCGCACCCGGCGACGACAGTCACCGCGCCGGGGTCCGCTAACCCCACATCCTCACCGGCGAAGATGAGCATGCGGCGCAGGATAAAGCGGGGATCTTCCCCCGCCTCGATCATCTTCGCCATATAGTAGAGCGCCGCGTCGGGATCGGAGCCGCGCATGGATTTAATGAAGGCGCTGATGGTGTTGTAGTGCTCGTCGCCCGAGCGATCGTATTGAAGGACCCGCCGCTGGATGGATTCCTCGGCCACCTCCAGCGTGATGTGACGGAGGCCCTCATCGTCGGGCGAGGTGGATTCAACGGCCAGCTCGAGAGCGTTGAGCGCGCTGCGGGCATCACCTTCGGCGATCATCACCAGGTGATCGAGGGCATCCTCATCGACGACCAGATTCCGATGTCCATAGCCGCGCTCGGTATCCTCCAGGGCGCGCTCCAGCAGCTCGCGAACCTGCTCGTCGGTCAGGGAGCGGAAGCGGAAGATACGGGAGCGGCTGAGCAGGGGGGAGATAATGGAGAAGTAGGGATTCTCCGTCGTCGCCCCGATGAGCACGATGGTGCCATCCTCCACGACAGGGAGCAGACCATCCTGCTGGGCCTTATTCCACCGGTGGATCTCGTCGACGAGCAGGATGGTGCGCTTGCCGTACATCCCCCGCCGCTCCCGCGCCTCCTTCACAATACGCCGCAGATCGGCGATGCCGTCGAGCACGGCGCTCAACGTCTCGAAGTGGGCCTTCGTCAGGTTGGCGATGATCATGGCCAGCGTCGTCTTGCCCGTCCCCGGGGGACCCCAGAAGACGAGCGAGGAGAAGAGCCGGTCGGTCTCGATGGCTCGGCGCAGCAGCCGGCCCTCCCCGACGATCTCCTCCTGGCCCACGAACTCCTCGAAGGTCCGGGGTCGTATCCGCGCGGCCAGCGGCGCCTCCCGGCGTATTTGCTCTCTACGGCTATGCTCGAACAGATCCATTCACTCCTCGTTTCTCCGTGGTTCTAAGTATAACCGTGTCGCGTCGTGAAGCAAGGAGAAGAAAGGATGAAGGCGGAGGGATGAAGGATGAAACGAGAGAACGAATGAGCGAATGAACGATAGAACGAACCTATCTTAACCCGCTTGCAGCGGATCGCCAGATCCGCGACGCCAGCAAGCCCTACACGCACCGGGGAACTGCCGTCCCCCTCAAAGCAGTAAGGCAGACGCTTCTCGAGTGATGCCTTCAGCTATCTACCGTACAAACACCAGGGGGACGCAGATTAACGCCGATAAACGCAGATTTTTGGGATAAGATTTCACCTTCGCTAAGGTGCAATGCACTTCGATCGGAGACCTACGCCGTGATCGTATCAACCACAAGCCGCACCTGGGGGTGAAAGAATAATGTGGTGGTGTTTCCCTTCGAATAACATGGGCACCTTGTACGTTGTATAGGTAGAGGGTTTTCAGAGTCCTGCAGAGAGCCGGTGAAAACTGTAAACTTCCACAGTACACAAGCGCTCTTCGGCCTACTATACTTATAACGGGGGGGGGACGCACTTCGGCTCTGACAATCAAGTCGGGCCAGCGTGAGAAGTACCGTAT
>JBNGDR010000385.1:0-2259 GCA_049975685.1 Anaerolineae bacterium | reverse complement strand
GTTAGTGCGGCCACGCACCAGCCCTTGCGCAGGATCCTCCGAGAGACCGACCTCAAACTCCGTCACCTCTCGCAGAATATCGGGCGTCACTGCCCCTTCCTCCAGCGCAACGCCGTTGAGTGCGACACCCCAGGTATAGTTAGCCTGTAACTCCCCCGTAGCAACCATGTAATCCGTAAGAGCGATCAGGGACCAGACCGTTTCCTGTGTCGTCGTCCAACGATCGCCCCGGCGGGCAATCGTGAGCCAGCGCACGCTCTGCGATATGAGAGGATCATCGGGTGCCAATTCGATGAAAGCCTTCAACACGACCGCTGTCGCACGGACACCTGTGGCCCAGCTGCTTGCATTGGCATCCTCCCAGTGCGCACCCGAGGCCGTAATCTCAGCGACGCCACGCAACTCATCAAGCAACGTGATCACCCGCCGGTCGGCGGCATCCGCCTTGCCCAGGGCCAGTGCCAGGTAAGCCTGACCCGTCGCGCCGAGATCCTGCCGTGCAGCATACAGGGAACCGGCAACCCCCCCGGGCCACCCCTCCTCGACCAGTGTAAGCACGTAGAAGGCCAGGGCATGTTCTACAGCCCACGACCGTGGCTCCTCGCGTTGCTCCTGCGCCAGGGCTTCAGAAACATAATCCAATGTGCGGCTGAGGGCTCCCTCCCGCACCGTAAATCCGGCTCGTTGAGCCTCCCATAATCCTAACGCCACGTAGGCACTCACCTGAAGATCACTGCGACCAGAGGGCAACCACCCCCATCCGCCGTCCTCATTCTGGCGCCCATAGAGACGATCCAATCCATCTAGCACAACTTCCTCAAGATTTGCCTCCAGATCCGCCTCATCGAGGCCCAGATCACGCAAAGCCCGGTAGGTGAGAATGTTGGGCAGGAAACGACTCACAATCTGCTCGGTGGAGTTGTAGGGAGAGTTCTCCAGGTAAGTAAGGCCACTCACCATGCTTGCTGCCAGGGAAGGCTCCAGCCGTAAAACTAGCTCGGTGTCAACACCGGCTTCGGGAGGAATGACGATGGACTCAACGCGGCTACCCTCCTCGGTCAGCGAACCGCTGGCGCCCATGACGTCCGGGGTCTCGTAGCGATAGACGGGTAAGGTGCCATCGGGTGGACGTCCGACCGACGGTCGGGCAGCATCTTCGTAGTCACCGCCTGCCACAGAGAAGGTAAGCAACGCTTCCTCGCTGCCCCGCCGGGGCACCGAGACCACCCACGTCACCCGCTGATGTTCACCAGCGGACAATAAGAAGGTATGGTCTGCCTCTCCCTCCACAGCAACGCCCGAGGCTTCCAGCAGTACGGTGACATCCAGATCTTCTGGGGTGTTGTTGTGAACCACCCCCGCCACCTCGGCGCGATCTCCGGCCACGAAGAAGCGGGGCGTGCTGGGGCGGATGAGAAGGGGTTTGCTCACGATGATCTCCGTCTCATCACCGCCAACCCTGGTATCGGCGGTGACAGCGCGCGCGTCGGCAACCCAGGTCGTCAAAGAATCAGGCAATTCGAAGGTCAGCTGCACTTCGCCGGAGAGACCGGTGCGAATGCGTGTCTCCCACAACGCCGTATCCGGGAAACTTTGGCGTACCTCCTCGGGAGCTACCAAGCCGTCCCCGCCCCCACCCCCACCCATGCCACCCAGGGCAACCTCGGCCGCCATGCGATCGGCCTCCTCAACCAGATCCTGGATATTTGCTGCCACACGGTTGAAAAGCACCAACGAAGAATCACCGTAGACGACGGACAGGGGACGTTCACCATAAAAGCCCTCGACGATGGAGGGCGCATAGGGTTCCATAAGAGCCAAAACGGCCTTGTCCACCACGGCCAGCCCCACCTCGGCATCGACCGTCTGGCCTGCCACATCAACCGTGCGCACGGTGAGTTCCACCTCGTCACCCGGTCGATAGGGCGCAGTCTGATCGGCGGTCACTTCCACATCCAGGGTCTGGGAAAGGGGCTCAACCGTGAGATGAACGAAGCCCACCCTCACGTCGGGTGGATGCTCTGCCCCACCCTCCCCAACGGGTTCCACTGCCCCCTTGACGACAACGAAGGAGACATAGACGTTGGGAGCATAGCTGGGGGGCAAAGCGAGTTCTACCATGGGGTTAGATTCCTCAGAGACGAAGCGCCGCACCTCCAGGAAACTGCCGCGCTCCACCGTCATCAAAACCTGGAAGGGCCCCTCAAAGGGTGTGGGCACGAAGATAGACGCAGTATCGCCAGGGCGGTAGCTCTGGGC
>JBNGDR010000384.1:0-2278 GCA_049975685.1 Anaerolineae bacterium | reverse complement strand
GCCTGTAGCCGGTTGGCGATGGATGTCACGCTCTCGCCCTGTTCGACGATGAAAACCACAGGTGTGTCGTCGGTTCCGGCAGGTTCAGAGAGTGCTCCCTGGTTAGCTTCGATGTAGGCGCCTAGGAATAGGGACTCAGCCGAGCAGGCCAGAGCCACGATCAGAGTAATGACTACCAACAGTAATGTTCTGTAACGCTTGTTCATGTGCTCCTCTATCTCTTCACGTAAAGCCTCACACACCGTCCGTGTGGCGCTCTACGGTTTTTGCTTTAGCATCCAAATATCTCTGTAAAATCACCGCCGCTGCCACGGCGTCGATCCAATTTTTTTCCTCTCGTAGGTGTTTTCCCTTGGCTCGCAGGATGGCTTCGGCCTCCTCGGTGCTGAGACGTTCGTCCCAGAAGGTGACGGGCAGGCCGACAGCCTTGCCGAGGGCCTGACCGTAATCCCGGGTCCAGGCAGCGCGGGCGTCCTCGGTACCATCCATACTGATGGGGAGCCCCACGATGAGAGCGTCGACGTCGTGCTCGGCCACGAGGGTGCTGACGTGCGCGAAATCGGCCGCGCGCGAGGTACGCTTCATGACCTCCAGCGGTCGGGCCACCATACCCAGCCGGTCACTGAGAGCAATCCCAATTCGTCGGTCCCCGAGATCGAGGGCCAGGTAGCGCATGGTGATCTCCCGTTCCTCCTACCAGGTTCCAGGCACGACTTCGATATCGGTACGCACCTCAAGGCGCGGGACGAAGGGGAACCAGTCGGGCTGAACCTCAATCTCTGGTGGGCGGGCCAGAGGTAGCAGCTCTTCCAGCCGCGCCTCAGCCTCCTCGATGCGCTCACCCCGGATGGTCTCCCGGATGGCTTTGGTATTCACGTCGCTGGTGGCGTAGCCATGGGCGTGAACGTAGAAGGTGAAGATGCCGGGGCCCACGTCTTCCTCCGCCGACTCGCCGATCTCGAAGCGGGTGTCGGTAAGGATGTACCCCTCGGGGAGGTACGTAGACAGCTCCCGGAAGGCCACGGCCTGCACGTCTCGGGTATTCACGGCCTGGCCGGTGACGAGGAGCCGCAAGGTCAGCCCCAATGTATCGGACTTCTCTCCGACAAGGTGGGTGTAAGCCTCTTTGGGTACGGCCTGGATGACGAGGGTCTGCCGGGGCAGGAATTCGTTGGGCTCCAGGTAAGGTTCCTGCTGAAGGGCATTGAAGGCCTCCGCCAGCGCCTGCTGGGCAGCGAGATCCCAGACGCGATCCTGGTCGGCCTCGGAGACGGTGGCGACTTCCTCACTCTCGGCGCCGCTGATGGGGCGAGGATTGGTTACCTTGAGGGCGAAGCCTGCCACGCCCTCGACAAAGTTGATCTGGTAGGGATCAACGTTGCCCCTTGGTCCCTCTTCCAGAGCCTGGACAGGGGCCTCGACCTGCCCGAAGGCGGGCACGGTGGCCTGCGCTGTCGTCTCAAAGCGGACGGGGTAGGAGCCGGCCGAGGTGCGGACTACGGTCCCTTCAGGAACGTTGTAATCCTGGCCCAGTAGGTTGGTAAAGACGACGCTGCCGCTGGAGCGACCGGTGAAGGAAACGCCTCGGCCCGTCGCAGCTACCTCAGCGTAACCTTCAAACTCATCGCCGACACGGCGAGCCGGAATGAGATTGCGTTGCAGATCCACCTGTCCATTCTCTAGATCAGGATCTACGGAGATGGGAACGATGACGGAATAGACGGCTCCCGACGGATAGAGGCGAACCTGTGCTGATGGCAGGGCTAGAAAGATCGCTCCACCCAGCGTGAGGAGTACGGTTATCAGGACGATGATCTGGAGGACTATGCGCCACCATGGGCGAGGGGTAGGTAGTGGTACCGGCTCCGGCTTTGGCTCCTCCTGCCACCACCGCGTGCGAGGTGGTGCAGGCTCTGCCGGCGGTTTCGGTGAGGGGAAGCTCTCGTGATCCGCCAGATAGGCCTCTGCATCAGCCTCACCAGCGAAGACGGGGAAGCCCGCTTCGCGGGGCAGGTCGCGGCGGAAGGGGTCATCAACCGCCCAGGCGATGTCCATCTGCTCCCGCTGAGCTGTCCGAAAAAGAACCTCGTAGTCGAGGGGGCGATCCCAGCCGTTTTCTACCTCCCAAGGTAGTACCAGCAAGATCCGCTGCGCCGATGTCCGGCGCAGCGCCTCTCTTACTGTGTAGCGATCATCTGTTTGGGTAATGCGTAATATCTCTACAGTCAAACGTCCCTCCGGCCGCCGGGGCATGCCGGCAGCTTACTCTCTCCACACC
>JBNGDR010000383.1:0-2288 GCA_049975685.1 Anaerolineae bacterium | reverse complement strand
CTGCAAGGCACTGATATCTCCTGGCGAGAAGCTGTGACTTGAGGCGGCGTGATAAACTGTGAGGACGCCAATGGGATCCTGGTGCCAGGTCACCGGCAGAGCCAGCAAGGAGTGGATATCAATTATAGATAGATGAGGCAGTTGCTCTTCCCAGGTTTGGTAATTGGGGATGAGTATGGGTTCTTGTCTCTGCCAAGCTATTCCGGTTGCGCCTAGCCCCAGGGGGATCTTCTCTAAAGAAAGATCGTTTGGGGTGCCAGCGCTCTTCACGGGAACCAGTACTTTCTCCGAAGGCTGATAACGGAAGAAAGCGACGCCGTCGATGTCTGTCAGATTGAGAGCGCAAGCCACAACCGCTTCGATAATGGCTTCTGGATCATTCAGGGTGCTGATGTGTATGTCCAGTTTCCGAAGCATCTCCAATTCGACGACCCGATGTTGGGCCTCTTGGTGGTGGCGAGCATTATTCAGCGCTACCACGAGGAGATCGGCAAAGGATTGCAGGATACGACGGTGTTCGGAGGTGTAGAAATTCACCTGCTCCATGGTCATGGTGAGGAATCCGAGGGTCTTACCCTCACTCCGTAGAGGCACAATGAGCGCCGAGGTCTCCGCAAGCCCAGGAAGGGGAATCCAACGTGGATCCTCGGCAGTATTGGGAATGATAATACCCTCCTGTGTCTCTGTGAGTTCCTCCCATAGGGGGAAATCATGGAGGGAGACTCCCTTGGTGAGCCGCTGCGCCGTCTCGGCTTGCAACCCCTGGTGATAGGGTGATACGATGTGGTCTCCCTGCTTGCGCAAGGAAACGATGAAGGCATGGAAAGGGAGGATTTGGGGGATCTGTTCCGCTACCATCTGGATGATGTCGGCCTCGTTGAGAGTCTGGGTTAGATGCATCCCTAGTTTCTGAATGGCCTCGGAGAGCTTTCGCGCCTCGCTCTCGGTCTCAAACAGCTGGGCGTTTCGAAGAGCGACGGCCGCCAGGGGCGCCAATGATGCCATGACGCGGCAATCTTCCTCGTCAAAGGCATCGGGCAGGGCGTGGGCTGCGTTGAGGAATCCTATCAGATCCTCTTCGTGGAAGAGGGGGGTGGTGAGATGGCTGCGCATCCACTCTGCGCCCGGTGTTTTCACCCAACCGGCGTAGGTTTGGGAATCGCGGACAAGCACGGGTTGGCGGCTCTCAACTGCAGTTCTCAAATCCCGGGTTTTGCTGAGAGTGTAACGTAGGGAAGCAATATCCTCACCGGGGATGTCGGGAGAGGTGGCCCGCCAGTGTTGGACGGTGATCGCGTCCCCATCTACCAGCATCACATAGGCCAGATCGCAGTCGATGAAGCTAAGCAAGGCTTCCAGAAGCCCGTTGATCACTTCATCGAGATCAAGGGTCGAGGTCAGCGTGGTGCCCAAGTGCTGCAAGGTTTCCGAAAGACGATGGGATTTGCGTTCAGCATCGAGCAGGCGTGCATTATGGACGGCGATGGTGGCCAGAGTGGCCAGGTGGCGCAGCGCTTCGGCGTCTGCTGCGTCGAAGCGCCTATCCGTTTTGAACGTGTCCACAGACAGATAACCTATAAGTTGATCGTCGATAAGGAGAGGCGCAAGAAGGGTGTCTTCGATCCTGGGAATTTGCTCATGGTCGTGGAGAGCGGTTGTGATCTCTTTAGGTAGCAGTTGTTTGTCGTGCTGGGCTATTTGTCCTATGTGGACAACTTCGCCCCGTTCTAGATCGGATGTGAAGGAGTGCTCTTGAGGAAGGCGAACCTCCTTTAAAGTCTCCGGATAACCCACAACGCCTCGAAAGACGAGATTTTCTTTCGTCAGCATGAGCAGGCTTCCCGCTTCCGCCAAAGGGAGCAGATTGACCGCTTCCTCCACAATACGTTGGAGAAGCGCGTCGAGATCGAATTGGGTCAGCAGCGTGGGCGCCAGATCAAGGATGGCTTGGAGTACGCCCGGACTTGAAGGTGGTATTCTATCTATGTCGAGATGTGCTTCTACATTGAGAATAGCTTGTACGTCTCCTGCCAGGTTGGATAAGTCATCCGGATCAAGGCGGATGGAGTGGAAAGACTTATTATCTTCTAACCAGTGCGGGAATTGGGGTGACTCTTTCTCACTAAGAAAGATAACCGACGTCATGGGATGTTTGCCAAGTAGCTCCAAAAGTGTGTGTGGGTTGGTTCCGCTGGGTAAAGGTAAGCTGATGAGCAATGCCACATGTCCGTCGTTTTCCAATAGCTCGGGGAGCCTTTCAAGATCGTGAAGGTATGTGAGGTAAGATG
>JBNGDR010000382.1:0-2288 GCA_049975685.1 Anaerolineae bacterium | reverse complement strand
GTTGACAACCTCAGGTCTCTCTTCGACCACAGATTCTACCAGGGCAGCGATGGCGCTCAGCAGGTCCAGCGGCTCGAAACCGGAGACGGCGCACGGTATACCGTAATCTTGTGGCAGGAATTGCCAGGCGTCGCTGCCGATGACGGCGCTGACGTGCCCCGGCCCGATGATGCCATCCAGTGCCACCTCACCCGCGTCCAGGATGGCCCGCATGGCGGGCGGTGTGAGCTTATGCAGGCTCAACACGCTGAAATTGCGCAGCTCTTCCTGTTGGGCCTGTACAAGAGCGGCGGCGATGCCGGGCGCTGTGGTCTCAAACCCCACACCGAGAAAGACCACCTCGCGCCCTGAATGCTCGCGAGCGATCTGGAGCGCGTCCAGCGGCGAGTAGACGATGCGCACGTCGGCACCACGAGCGCGGGCCTCCTGGAGCGTGCCTCGACTCCCCGGCACGCGTACCATGTCGCCGAAGGTGGTGAGGATCACGTCGGGCACGTCAGCCAGGGCAATGGCGCGGTCCAGGTCGGTGGCAGCGGTCACACAGACAGGACATCCCGGCCCGGAACGCAGCTCCACCTTGTCCGACAGAAGCTGGCGCAGTCCAAAGCGGAAGATGGCGTGGGTATGCCCACCACAGAACTCCATGAGGCGGATAGCGGGGTGCGTTGCCTTATGGCGGATCTGGCTCACCAGATTCCGTGCCAGAGCGGGATCGCGGAATTCGTCAATGAACTTCATGATCTGATAGTCGTCTGGTCATATAGTCGTTAGTCTCATAATCATAGTCCACGTCAATGAGCGAAAGACTATCCGACTAACGACTACAGACTTAGAGACGATCCTCCATCTCCGCCTGGATCTCCGCCAGCTCCGCAAAGGCCTCCAGTGAAGCACGGGCCTCCTCGGGATCGAGGCGATTGATGGCGTAACCGGTGTGGACGAGAACGTAGTCACCCACCTGGGCCTCAGGCGTCATGATGAGGCTGATTTTGCGCTCGACGCCACCGAGTTCAACGACGGCCATGTTGTTTTCGTCAATGGATTTGATCTGCGTAGGTACGGCTAAACACATGTTATTTTATACCTCATTCCGTATCGCGTATCTCGTATTGCCTGATAATTCAAACCGCGCGGCGTTCCGCGTTGGCGATAGCGGCCTGCCCCAGCGAGACCCCCCCGTCGTTGGGCGGGACCTGGGAATGCAGCAGGACGTTGAAATCAGCGGCGCGGAGCCGGGGTACGGCGATCCCTAGCAGCAGACGGTTCTGGAAGACACCGCCGCTCAGGGCGACGGTATTGATCCCCGTCTGACGGCGCAGGTGCGAGCTCACCTGCAGGATCATCTCAGCCACCGTGTCGTGGAAGCGCCTGGCGATGTGCGGTACTGCTCTTTCCCGCGCCATATCGCCGAACAAAGCTTCGAAAAGCGGGGTTAACTGGATCTGGAGGGTGTCCGCCTCTTCTGCCAGCGCAAAGGGATAGGGGTAGAAGGGAGCGTGATCGGTTGCGGCTACCTGCTCCAGTTCGATGGCGGCCTGGGCCTCGTAGGTGGTCTCGCGGCGAATGCCCAACAACGCGCTGACAGCGTCGAAAAGCCGCCCCATGGATGAGGTCGGTATTGTGTTGATACCCCGGTCGATCTGTTGGATGAGCAGATCCTTGCGCCGTTTGCGCTCCAACGCAGGCGCCCGTCCCCCCTTTGTCGTGAGAGGTAAGAGCAGATGAGGGGGCATGTGGTGTTCACCGAAAAGTGCATAGTAATAGGCGGCGGCAATACGCCACGGTTGGCGGATGGCCGCGTCACCACCCGGAAGGGGCAGATATTCGAGGTGAGCCGCCCGCCGGAACTCCTCGTAGCTGGCCACCAGCCATTCCCCTCCCCAGATGGCACCATCGGTGCCGTAGCCCGTGCCGTCGAGGGCCACGCCGATGACAGGACCCTGATCCGGGGTCCAGCCGTTGTCGGCCAGACAGGCGGCTATGTGGGCGTGATGGTGCTGTACTCGCAGCGGCTCCGGCAGCCCGTGCCTCTGGGCGTACTCTTCGGCAAAGTGGGTGGTCAGGTAGTCGGGGTGAAGATCTGCAACGACCCTCTCGGGCTCCACGCGGAAGAGGTGCTTATAGGTTCTCAAGGCCTCCTGATAGTGCTCCAGTGCCTCCAAGTTCTCCATGTCACCGATGTGCTGGCTCAGGAAGGCATTGTCGTCGCGGGTCAGACAGAAGGTATTCTTCAACAGCGGTCCCACCGCCAGGGTAGGCCGGGTCGTGTAGGGGAGACGGACCGGAAA
>JBNGDR010000381.1:0-2289 GCA_049975685.1 Anaerolineae bacterium | reverse complement strand
TCCCTGTAGCACGATACAACAACGAGAGGCGAAAATGTAGGATCCGCGCCAGGTCTTTAACTTTCAACTCGCAACTCGCAACTTTCAACTGATTTTTCAAGGAGCTCATTGATGTCGGAGACACCAAAAACACCAAGCCAGACCGAAGTTCAAAAAGACGAGATCATCATCCGCACGGAGAAGTTGGCCAAGTACTTTGGAAAGGACGTGGCCGTGCGGAAGGTGACCATGGAGATCCCCCGTGGCAAGATCTTCGGTTTCATCGGCCCCAGCGGCTGCGGCAAGACCACAACCATCCGCATGTTGACGGGCTACTACACCCCCTCGGAGGGTCGGGTCGAGGTCCTCGGACACACACCCACCGACTTCACCCGAAGATTGAAGGAGCGGATCGGCTACATGCCCCAACTCTTCGTCCTCTACCCCCACCTCTCGGTCTGGGAGAATCTGAACTTCGCCGCCTCCATCTACGGGATGCAACTGAGTCGCCGGGAGAGGATGGAAGCGGTGCTGGATTTCGTGGAGCTCAACGAACATCGCGATAAGCTGGCCCGCAATATCTCCGGGGGGATGCAGCGGCGGCTCAGCCTGGCAGCCACGCTGGTCCACAACCCTGATCTCATCTTCCTGGACGAGCCCACCGCCGGCATCGACCCCATGTTGCGACAGCGATTCTGGGAGCACTTCCGAGAGCTGCAGAAGGAAAACCGCACCTTCTTCATCACGACGCAGTACGTGGGTGAGGCGGCCTATTGCGACCTCGTGGGGATCATGGACGAGGGCGAGCTGCTTACAGTGGATACCCCCAAGGGGCTGCGCTACCGGGCCTACGGTGGCGATATCGTGGACATCTGCACGGCAGAGCCGTTGACCTACAAGATGGAGTCCAGCTTCTGTGAACTGCCCTTCGTGCGGGGGGAGGTCTTGCGCACGGGCGAACAGAACGTGCGCGTCATCGTCGACGAGGCCAGCACCGCCATCCCCGACCTTATGGAGTGGTGTCAGAACCAGCAGTGCGTCATCGAATCCATGGAGGAGTACCTGCCGCCCTTCGAGGAGGTCTTCGTCCAGATCATCCAGGCGGAGGAGGAAAGCCATGCATGACTTCGTCCAGGCCCTCATTCGAACTTCGGCCTTCCTGCGGCGAGAGATCTTCGAGATTCTGCGCCAGCCGCGCCTGCTCATCACCCTCGTCCTGGGTCCCTTCCTCATCCTGCTTATCTTCGGCATCGGCTACCGCAACAACGCACCGCCGGTGCGCACCCTCTTCGTCCTGCCGGAGGGGAGCAGTATCACCCCAGAGGAGATCGAAGAGTATGGAACGACTTTGGGTCCCAGTCTCGCTTACGCGGGCATGACGCGAGATAGGTCCGAAGCGTTGGAGAAACTGCGGCAGGGTGAGGTGGAGATGGTAGCTATCGCGCCCGCGCAAATCTACGAGACGCTGCTTTCGGGCAAGCAGGCCATGTTCACCCTTTATCACAGCGAGCTGGACCCAGCACAGGCCGAGTACGTAAGCTACTTCAGCCGCATCTACATCGAAGAGGTAAACCGCCGCGTCCTCCAGCGGGTGGCCCTACGCGGACAACAGGATGCCCGGTCCATCCAGGCGCGGTTGCGGGAGGCCAAGGCACAGATCGCGATACTCCGCGGAGCGTTGGAATCCAACGACATCGAGACCGCCCGCCGCCAGATCGCACTGCTGCTGTCAGCGTCGGACGAGCTGACGACGCTGACGAGCGCCGCCGGGATCTCCCTGCTAGACAATCTGGAGCAACAGTTGAGCCCCGATGAATATCACAGGGCCGAAGCCATCCTGGAATACGTGGCCGATTTCGAGGAGCGATTGCAAGACCTCGATAGCAACCTGGAATCGGCCCCTACCGACATTGTGAACCTGGAGGAGGTAGACGCCATCGAGAAGGACATAGACCGATTGCAGGCGCAGCTGGAGGAGTTCACGCGCATCGAGAGCTACGTCCTGGTGAAACCCTTTGCCATCGACACACAAAACGTCGCGCCCCTCCAGCCGGAGGTGGTGGAGTACTTCGCCCCCGCGGTCATCGTGCTGCTCCTCCAACACCTCGCCACCTCCTTCGCGTCGCTCTCCATCGTGCAGGAGCAGAGCGTGGGCACCATGGAGCTCTTCCGCGTTTCGCCCCTCTCCGCCGGTGAGACACTGCTAGGCAAGTACCTGAGCTACATGCTCTTCGGAGGCGTCGTGGGCATGGGGTTGACCTTGCTCCTGGTCCTCGTATTAAAGATCCCCATGCTGGGGAGCTGGGGCAG
>JBNGDR010000380.1:0-2294 GCA_049975685.1 Anaerolineae bacterium | reverse complement strand
GGGTACACCCAGATCTGCAACATGACGGCGGGCAAGGATCATCGTACTTACGAATTGGCATTGGCCATTCTCAACGAAGAGATTGAACACGAGTCATGGTTCTCGGAATTCCTGGGTGAGGGACCTTCGGGTCACTTCATGCGGAGGGGTGAAACGTCCCCCTTCGTCTCCAAATTCCTGAGATAATTTCTGGGGGACGGAGAGGCTCGGTCTCTTGTGAGCCTCTCCGTATTCAAGACCCGACGCGCGTGGTTCTCTTCAGGGATCTGGTTGCTCGTTGCCGCTGGCTTCAATCTGGTACTGTAATGATGGTAGCCCCCCAGATTTCTGTCATTGGTTTCACTGAGGTTCAAGTCTGTAGTTTACTATACTATTTAACTCAAGGAGGTTTAAGATGGAAGGTATGCCACTCATTGGTGATAAGTTCCCCGAGATGACTGTACAGACGACGCACGGTAAGATGAATCTGCCCGAGGCTTTCAAGGGACAGTGGTTCATTCTCTTCAGTCATCCCGCCGATTTCACCCCGGTCTGCACGACGGAATTTTATGCATTCCAGCAGCGTTACGCGGAGTTCCGCGAGCTCAACACCGAGCTCATAGGCTTGAGCATCGATCAGGTTTTCTCCCACATCAAGTGGACGGAGTGGATCGAGGAGAACCTGGATGTCGAGATCGAGTTCCCCATCATCGCCGACCACGGCAAGGTGGCGGAGACTCTGGGGCTTGTCCATCCCGGCGCTGGTTCCAGCACGGTGCGCGCCGTTTTCTTCGTCGATCCCAAGAGCACCATCCGCGCGATTCTTTACTACCCGGCCGAGCTGGGTCGCAACTTCGATGAGTTCCTGCGCATGATGAAGGCTTTCAAGATCTCTGATGCTCAGAAGGTCGCCATGCCGGCCAACTGGCCCGAGAACGAGCTCATCGGTGATCGCGTCATCGTCCCGCCTGCCAGCACCGTGGAGGACGCCAAGAAACGCATGGAGAAGTACGAGTGCTTCGATTGGTGGCTCTGCCACAAGCCGGTGGAGAAGTAGTTCAAACCTTTGATGGCGTTTCGTTGAACGCCTGAGCAGCCGAAGAATTCAGCCAGCAAGGCCGTCCTACGGGGCGGCCTTGTTGTGTTGGCCCTGTTGATCTGGTTTGGTCTCTATCCAGGTTATGCTAAACTGTCCCTGATTTCCGTTCACCTCACTGCTGGCTAGGTTCGAAAAGGAGACCGTGAATGATACTATCTAAAGAAGCGAAACGCAGGGTGCGCAAGGCATTGGTGCAAAAAATCACAGTGCAGGAGCTGCAATCACCCTTGGAGTATCATTACTTCGCCTGGCACTGGAACTGGGACAAGGGCATCAAACCCCTGGAGTGGATTATCCAGCAGCCCGATTGTGACAGGGGCACGGCTCTATTGATCTACTGGTATGCTTCTCCTACATGGTATGGTCAGTACCGGGATCGAAAAGAGGTTCGTGCAAGTGGAGGCAATCTCAGGCATTACGATTTTATCAAGGAGATCGAGAGAAGGGTAGGGGAGGGCTTCTATACGACGCAGACCATCCACTTTTTACCCCATAACGATTCGGGATACGACTGGACAGCCGAGCACATAGATAAACCTGTAAAATCGCCTATTCCAGCGTATATGTTGCAACCATCGCCAGGCGTTGAACTGAGGAAGAACGCCCTAAGTGCATTTGTGCAGCGTGATTTAACGACGTCGGAGGAAGATGAGATCAGCCGAGATATAGCATCTGGCTTTGAGGTATTGTGTGCAGCTATCCCGGAAGTCAGCGATCTATCTAGCCCTGGCGTCATCGTTACAGCGATTGGGGATTACGTTACCCTTGAGAGGGAAAGAATTGGCAAGCGCGTAAGGTTCACCGGTCCGCAGGCCAAAGTTGGCTGGGTTCTGGCGAAGCAGATCGAGCGACAATATGGCTGGATTTGGCAGATATATAGCTTTGATGATGGTGATACAGAGCGCTTGGCCGTGATGTCACCGGATAACGTCTTGATCGCCGTGCCACCCAACATTGTGGTCTTGTCGATCAAACGTCCTGCTTCGGAGAACGCTATAGGCAGATTCTTTGATTTGCTCGGTACCTACACCGGGACGCAGGATTTCAGCGAGTTCTATGCCCTGAATTGGATGACCTTTGTTCGGCGATGATTGTGATTGTCTTTTCCTCTCGCTTCAGGTTAGATTGCGAATCATATTTCGCGTAGTCATTAGCAGCAATACGATACCTACAGGAAGTGACAACACCATGAATGGGGAGATGCGATATCGCATCT
>JBNGDR010000379.1:0-2300 GCA_049975685.1 Anaerolineae bacterium | reverse complement strand
CTTCATGGGTTATAATCACTCAGTCAAGCAGATTTTAATCTACCTGCTAGGCCTTGCGCCACGGAGTTTGATGATTACAACGGTAGTAAAGGCATTACTTTTGTTGCCCCTCGGGTTGGTGACGTTGTGGCATCTTCGCCATCCTATTCAAGAACCGGGGCACAAAGTGCCGCAGCGAGCTCTCGATCTGGCTTTTGTCTTCTATTTGGGTGCATTTATCTGGTTGGATATGGTATGGGAGCTCTCATTGGGAGTACCTTTGTTTATCTATCTTCTGGGGACTCTGGAACGCCGTGTTTGGCGCGTACTGATAAGCGTAACCTTTCTAATCTATGCATTGCTCGATCCCTGGCGGATTTTCAGTCTTGGCTTTTCGCTGATGGGTTGGGAGATCATTGCGCCTGGTCCCTATGTTCTCACCGATCCGGCGATTTACTTTCCAATCATCATGCTGAATATTCTGGTTTTCTACGGTCTGTTGGTGCACCGGCTGTGGGCTACGCCTCAGGTACAGCTTACATCGTTTGCTCGGGCATCGAAAGCGAGTACTGCCTGATGAAAGATAAATCTGTGGTTCCGGGACTCGAAGAGTTCCAGAGCTGGCCCGCCGAGAGAGTAGCCGAGATCGTGCGTGCGCATGGGCTAAAGGTCTCTGTCTTTCCCATCAACGGGACGCGACGGTGGTTCAAGCTGGAGCATCCAGAAGCGTTGACAGGGGATTCCTGGGAACCCTACATGCGGATTACGTGGGCGCGTCAAATAGAGATCTACAAGCTCTTCTTTGATCACGGCGTGGATACGCTTTTGACGCCCGTCTTTGGCCCCGATCTTCTGGAGCGGGGCGAAGAGTATCGGGGGCTTATCGAACCGGGATTGTTGTGGCTATCACAAAATCCAGATCTGCTCGATTTCTACGATGCCTATGATGTCCGTGTACGAGTCTATGGTGATGCTCAGCGTTATTTTGCCGGGACCTCCTATGCCCACCTGTTGACTACCTTCCAGGATCTGGCACAGCGGACGGCCGCACACCGCAGCCACCGCTTGTTCTTTGGCGTCTGCGCGCACGATGCAACGGAGACGGTGGCAGCGATCGGGGTTGATTATTACGCCGAACATGGTCATCTACCGAATAAAGAACAGATCATCGAAGCATATTACGGGGAGTACGTGCCAGACGTAGACTTCTTTATCGGTTTTGATCGACCGGCAGCCTTCGATATGCCCCTGGTTGCCACCGGAAATGAGGATCTTTATTTCACCGTGAGCCCGTCCCCCTATCTAGATCGGGGCACCCTGCGCTCAATTCTATACGATCACCTCTTCGCCAGGCGTGTGAACGATGAGGACTATACAACTCTCGACGCTGACAGTTGGCAGACGCTTAAAGAATTCTACGAGATAAATCGTCGCCACGTCCTTGGTCTGGGCCGCAGGGATGGGAGTGGAAAATACTGGTATCCCTTGCCGCAGGTAGAACTTTTGCCCGGGATGAAGAACTCGTAGCGCTCCAGGGAGGCAAAAATCGGAGTTTTCTGAGACTTGGCACTATATGTAGATTCTTCGCAACCAGAATCACTAGCTGTAGGGGACGATCTACTAAAACTCCGAGTTTTCGGACCTTTTTTCAGTAGAGTTAACTTTGGTTGTTGGCCCGTGGAAAACGGAATAACGAAGTACAGATCGTAGAGGGGAGATTAGTGTGGATTATGTGAAAGAGGCCCGCGATCTTGTTGGGAACCTCGATCAACGCATGGGACCCAGTCCCTATGATATTGCGTGGTTGGCCCGTCTGCAGAAACCTTCAGACGGCGAACCTCGCTGGCCCTACCTGGTTGAATGGTTGGTGGAGAATCAAAAGCCCGATGGTAGCTGGGGTGGGCAAGTTCTCTATTACCACGACAGGATCATTTGTACGTTGGCGGGTGCTATCGCACTCCACGCTAATAGGCACCTCCCCGGTACCGAGGGAGCCATTGCGAGAGCGGAACGGTATCTCTGGCATCATCTCCACATGTTGCCGCGCGATCCCTTCGAGTTGGTAGGATTTGAGCTCATCTTTCCCACCCTGCTTGCGGAAGGACGAGCACAGGGTTTGGACGTACCGGTTCACGCCTGTGGGTACGGTGAGATCCAGACTGCCAAACTACGCTTGATCCCTGTCGAGATGCTTTACTCACCGAAGATCTCCACGGTTCACTCTCTGGAATTTCTCGGCGAAGCCGGGGATGTCCATCGGATGAGAGCGGCGCTGGCCCCTAACGGCTCTCTGGGCAATTCACCGGCCACAACGGCCTACT
>JBNGDR010000378.1:0-2314 GCA_049975685.1 Anaerolineae bacterium | reverse complement strand
CATGAGCCACGGAGACGCTGGTACCGATGAGCGAAGCCAATACCATCACCAGAGTATACTGGTGCGGCTGAACCCAGGGCAGCACCAGCAGGACGAGGATCCCCACCACCATCCCTACAACGTAGGCGATCCGTTTGCTGAGCTTTTGGGCCAGCCACGTCCAGAAGGGGAGAACAATGACGGCGGTGATGAGCATCAACCCCAGCACCACCGATTCAATGGGCATCCCCAGAGCGGGTACCGTAGCCACGAGATCGCCCTCCGCAACCCAATAGACGAGGAGGAAGGGCAACACTACACCGATGATGTCGAAGGTGACCCAGTTGAGCATGTAAAGAAGTGTAGCAAAGCGGAAGGGGATATTCTCCCAGGCCGTCCGCACCGTCTCGCGAAAGGTGATTATCTCCGGAATGCGCTCCTCACCGTAACGCTCCCGGACGAAGAAGAAGATGGCCAGGTAGGGGATGACGGCGGAAGCACCAAAGATACCCGCGGCGAGCAGGTAACCCTGCTGCTGGGTCCCCCCGGACGCCATTACCGCATCGATGATCATGGGAGCCGCCACCGCCATCGAGATAGATGCCAGCAGATTGAAGAACATGCGATAACCCGAGAGGGCCGTCCGTTCATCGTAATCGGTGGTCATCTCCGGGGTCAGAGCGTGAAAGGGAACGATCACCAATGTCTGCAAAGTGTCGCTGATCATATAGGCCAGCGAGATAACCCCCATAAGCGCCAGTTGGTTCTCAATGGGTGGGGCCCACCAGAGAAGCAGAAAGGCAAGGCCGTAGGGAATAGAGAAAAAGAGCAGGAAGGGGCGGCGCCTTCCCCAGCGCGTCTGCACCTTGTCGCTCAACACACCCACCAAGGGATCGTTGATGGCGTCCCAGATGACGCCCAGCAGCACGGCGAAGGAGGCCAAACGTGGCTCCAGCCCCACCACGTCTGTGAGGAAGATGGCGTAGAAAATCTGGCGGAGGGTATTGAAGGTCGCCATCCCCCAATCGCCAGTGCCGTAGACGATCTTGGTCAATCGAGAGAGTTGCCCCGACGAGGCCTGCTCGGCGTCATGATTCTGATGATTCGTCATATCGATCTCCGATAGATCCTATGCGTTTTGTACCAGTTCACCCCTGCCGCAGCCATCTCGCCCAGGCTCTTCCTGTTGGTCTCCGCGATCTGAGCCAAATCACAGAAATCAACCTTGGGTCGCTGCTTGATGGTCTTGAGCAGCTCGGTGTAAAGTACAGCATTGGCCCCCAGCCCCTGATATTTGGGCAGAAGCCCCAACCCATTGGCACTGAGGCGGTGGGTCCTTTTGAAGGCCAACAGCAGGTGAATCCAGCCAAAGGGCCACAGACGTCCCCGGGCTTTCTGCAGTGCCCGCGAGACATCCGGGAAGACGAAGACGAAGCCGGCTAACTCATCACCCTTCATAACCAGCTTGATCAACTCCGGGTCGGCGATACTGAGCAGCTGGCGGCCGGCCATAGCTGCTTCCGCATCGTCCATGGGATAGTAGCCCCAAACCTCGGTGAAAGCCTCGTTGTTCACCCGTTGAATGTTGGGAATCCAGCGCCTGAGCTCAGCCTTACTGGTAAAGGAATTGATCCAGAAACCCCGTCGCTCTTTAACCCGTTCAGCGATGCGATAAAAGCGCTCCGGCAGATCGTAGTCACCGGAGAGATAACCGGACAGATAGTCGATCTCCTTCTCGAAACCCAGGGCTTCGATGAGCCGTTGATAGTAGGGATGGTTATAGGGGATACCCGGTGCCGCCCGGTACTCAAACCCCTCAATGAGTATACCCATCCCGTCCGAGCGCAGGAAACCCTTGGGACCTATGACGGTGTCCAACCCCTCCGCCCTGGCCCACGCGAAGGCCGCATCGAAGAGCCCTTCGACCACCTCAAGGTCATCTATGGCGTCGAAGTAGTGGAAGAAGGCCGCACGCTTATCATGATAATCGTTGTAAAGGCGGTGGTTGAGAACGGCGATCCGGCCCAGCGTGCTCTCCCCATCCTCGGCAAGGAAGAAGGCGGCCGTCGAATGGCGGTAGAAGGGATGCTGGCTGCGATCCAGGGCCGCGCGCACGCCCGAGACCAGCGGGGGTACCCAATAGGGCGATCCCTCGTAGAGGTCGAAGGGCAGCTGGATGAAGCGACGGACATCCTGCCTGCTTCCGGTATCTAGTCTGCGAACGCGCACGATGCGCCCTCCTCTGTGGCCCCAGAGACGAAGTAGCTCACACCCAAAATGCCCGGACCGCCGTGGGTAACAATGGCGGGGGGCACATCGAGGATCCGGGGTTCAT
>JBNGDR010000377.1:0-2319 GCA_049975685.1 Anaerolineae bacterium | reverse complement strand
CTGTTCCACGTGGAACAGGATTGCCTCCTTTTTTATTTGCTGCCGAGCGGATCAGCAGATAGCTCTAATCCAATGTCTTCGCGAGTTCCTGGCTTACACGGATGCAAGACCCGGCCGATCTCTGGGGGTCATCATATCACATAGCCTGGCACCGGTCGGCGTGCCCGGCGGGATCAAATTCTATTCTATCCAAGGAGGTTCTAGATGTGGATTCTGCGTATCAACATGACCGATCGTACGTATAAGGTGGAGGAGGTTCCCGAGAAATACAAGCAGCTCGGCGGACGAGGGCTCACCTCCACAATCATTTACGACGAAGTGAACCCGATGTGCCATCCTCTGGGCCCCAACAACAAGTTGGTCTTCGCCCCTGGCATGCTCACCGGTACACCCGCGCCCTCCTCCTCGCGCCTCTCTGTGGGTGGTAAGTCACCGCTCACCGGCGGCATCAAGGAGTCCAATGCGGGCAGCAGCTTCGCCCCCTCGATGGCCAGGATGCGTCTGAAGGCCATTGTATTTGAGGGCAAGCCGAAGGAGAAGGGCAAGTACTGGATGGCCCATATCTTCATGGAAGACGGCGAGCCGAAGGTGGCGTTCAGCCCGGCCGACGAGTACGCGGGTCGTGAACTCTACTCCGTCTACGAGGAGGTCTACGAACGTTTTGGCAAGAAGGTCGATGTCGCCGCCACCGGCACCGCCGGTGAGTTCGGCTACGGCAACTCCGGCGTGGCCTTCAATGACATGAAGCGCAAGCCCAACCGCTACTCCGGACGAGGCGGGCTGGGCGCGGTGATGGCCAGCAAGGGGCTTAAGTTGATCGTGCTCGATTCCAAGGGTGCCCCCGGCGTCGAATACGCCGACAAGGATCTCTTCATGGAGGGGGCCAAGAAGATGCGCGAGGCCCTACAAGAGCACGCCATCACCAAGCCGCAGGGCGGTCTCAACACCTACGGCACAGCCATCCTCATCAACATCCTGAACGAGGCGGGCGGTCTGCCCACCCGCAACTTCAGCGCCGGACGCTTCGAGGGCGCGGCCAAGATCGCCGGCGAAGCCATCTTCGAGAACAACAAGATGCGCACCGGTCAAGAAGTCTATAACCACGGCTGCAGCCCCGGCTGCATCATCCAGTGCTCCAACACCGTCTACGATGAGGACGGCGAGGAGATCGTCTCCTGCGTGGAGTATGAGTCCGACTGGGCGCTGGGCGCCAACTGCGGCATCGACGACCTGGAAGCCATCGCCGAGATGGTGAGATTATGCAATGCCTACGGTCTGGACACCATCGAGGCGGGCGACTGCATCGCCGTCGCCATGGACTCAGGCGTGCTCGAGTTCGGTGACGTCGAGGGTGCCATCGATCTGGTGGAGCAGATGGGCAAAGGGACACCCCTGGGCCGCATTCTGGGCGGTGGTACGGCCTTCGTCGCACAGGCCTTCGGCAACCCCCGCGCCCCGGCGGTCAAAGGCCAGGGTATGCCAGCCTACGAGCCCCGGGCCGTCAAGGGCATCGGCGTCACCTACGCAACGAGCACCATGGGCGCAGATCACACCTCGGGCTACACCATTGCCCCGGAGATCCTGAGCGTCGGTGGCGCATCGGACCCCCTCAAGGCCGAGGAAGCCAAGGCCGACCTGAGCCGCGCCTTCCAGAAAACCACGGCCCTCATCGACTCAGTCGGGCACTGCCTCTTCATCGCCTTCGCCATCCTCGACATCCCCACCGGCTTCGAGGGCATGATCGACGAGATCAACGGCATCCTGGGGACGGATATGAGCGGCGACGAAGCCGTCGAGATGGGCGGCGAGATCCTGAAGCGCGAGCGGGCCTTCAACGAAGGGGCCGGCCTGACGAAACATGACGATCGCCTGCCGGAGTTCATGACCTACGAGGAACTCCCCCCGCACAACGTGACCGCCGACATCTCACCCGAGACGCTGGATAGAGTTTACGGCGAACTGTAAACCCTGACGATCATTCGCTTGGACCTGAGGGGACGGGACGTCCCCTCGGGTCCGTGTTGTTTTTAGATTAGCTCATGCTATCATAAGGATGGAGTCGACGGTTTCTGATCGGAAAGAGAATTGTTTAATGAAAGTCAATGTAAAACTCTTCGCTACCCTGCAACGTTACGCCCCGGAGGGCAAGAAGGCTGGTGATATCTTCGAAGTGGAGTTACCGGAAGGTAGCACCATCGCGGATCTGATCCAGAAACTGGGGCTTCGCGAGCGCGAGGCCAAGGTGGCCTTCGTCAACGGCCGGGCCCGGGCCGAGATTTACCGTCTCAAGGACGGCGACGAGGTGGGCATCTTTCCACC
>JBNGDR010000376.1:0-2322 GCA_049975685.1 Anaerolineae bacterium | reverse complement strand
TGTCAGAGGGGGGTGAATATACTGTGCTGTCGGAATATCGTCGAAGCCGACGACGGCGACATCACGTCCCGGTCGCAGCCCAGCTGCGCGGAGAGCGTTCATCGCACCCAGGGCGATAAGGTCGCTGATGGCGATGATGGCGGTAGGTCGTCGCTTCGCGGGCTGGGCCAGAAGAAGACGCGCGGCTCTCTGACCGGCGGCCTCCTCGTTCTCACTGCGTACCGTCCAGGCAGGATCAGGGGAAAGCCCCATCTCTTCGTAAGCGCGCTGATAACCCAGTGAACGGTAGTGGCCCGTCAGCGAGCCCTGGGGCCAGGCGATAAAACCGATACGCTGATGCCCCAGACTCATGAGATGTCGCGTCGCCTGGTAGATCCCCTCCTCCCCATCGACGTCCACGTAGGGGAAATCCCAGGCCTCACTCGCGCGCCCGAAGGCTACAAAGGGAAATTCTTGCTCCATGAGGTAGTGGATGCGAGCGTCCTCAGTACCGGTCTCCGAGAGGATGAAACCATCCACCCGTCCCGTCCCCAACAGATCATCGTAGATGGTTAGTCTGTTGCGGCCCGGGGGTGTCGTAAAGGTCAGGATGTGATAATCTTTGGCCTCGGCGGCCTCCGCCATGCTATAGAGGAAGCGATCAAGGATGGGATGCCAGCGATCGCCCTGCTGACGGTACCAGCCGTAACCGATGATGTGGCTGCGTTGGGCGCGCAAATTCCGGGCAAGCACACTGGGGCGATAACCCAGCCGTTCAGCGGCTTCCAGGACACGTGCTTTCGTCTCCTCGCCCACCGAATCCCGATCGTTGAAGACATAGGAGACGGTAGCGATGGAGACACCCGCTTCACGCGCAACGTCCTTGATAGTCACACTAGAACTATGTGTCATCCTTTGACCTGTGGACTTAAACGTTTCAGTAAGTTAGCAAAAGAAAACATCCAGCGGCGACGATCTTCATACTGGATGGCTTAAACGTTTAAGTCCATTATACACAGAGTTGAGATGGTTGTCAAGTACCAAATTTTCGAGCAAACCACTCACAGGAACCCAACCACGTCCGGAACCAGGCGACATAGGCATGTAGCTGCTTGCTATTCACCCAGTGAGCGCCGGTGAAGGGCACACGCCCCATACCAATGCCCAGCAGCTCGAAGTGACGGATAGCCATAAACAGATCGAGCATCTCGTACTCCGCCGTCGAGATCTGCCTGACCGAATTATAGCCCCGGAGGAAGTGCGCGCGGACCTGACGCCGCTTCTGTCGGCTCTCGTCATCCAAACCCATCCAGTCGTAGCTCACGTAGTACGTGCCGATGTCCATGACCCGCCAGCCGTAACCGCACGCATCAAAGTCGAGGAGAAAGAGCCGGTCTGAACCCTTCAATACGGCATTCCCGGTGTGCATGTCGCCGTGACAGAATCCAAATTGCGGAGGATTCTGTGGTAACCTATGGTTCAGCTCGTGCCATAAGGCCTGCGCCAGCCTCCGCAAAAACTGAATCGCGGATTCTTCGTGCCCCAGAAAGCGTTCAATCCCGTGGATATAACGTTCAAAGAGATAGTCATAATCAATAGCTTTGAAGCAATCGGGCGTCGCGACCTCATCCATCAGCAGGTGCAGTCGTGCTGCCGTCGTCCCGAAAAGAAACCCGTGCTTTGGATCGGTGTTAATGGGCGCCTCACCGTGCACGGCCTCATACATATACGCAGCCCGGCGCCCCTCCACCGCCTGCAGCCCCACCACCAGATCGCCCCGCCGGTTGTACACCGGTCGCGGGACGGCAAAGCCGTGCTGGCTCAGCAGATCCAGCGCCCTGACGCTGTCAGCGGCCCGCCTGCTATCTCGATCCGTGCTGCGGTATACCTTCAGAAACCAGTCACGCTCTCCATCGATCACCCGGTATACGTCCGAACCAGAAATCCGGTGCAACCTGACCTCGGGCGTAGATGACAAGCCATACTCGGCCTCTATCACCCGCGCCAGGGCGCCGGCATCCAGGATAGACTTCCGGGTCTTCACGAAGAGGTCGTCTGGGATGGATTGGGCGTGCCCTTCACTCATTCACGGCTACCTGTTTCCACCCATCACAGCCCAGATCATCAAAAAGGGCGAGCCTCTCATCCTGGCTTACCTCTGCTCGAAACTCCTGTACCAACCAGCCCGCGCGGTAGAGCCCATCGTCGTGATAGCTCACCACAAGGTATTCATCCCTTCACTACTGTTTCCTTCGACTTCGCGCAGGACAAGCCCCTCGAGATACTCCATGAGCACGGCCTGCCAGTCGGGCGTTCGACGGGCTTCCAGGATGAGGATAGGAA
>JBNGDR010000375.1:0-2328 GCA_049975685.1 Anaerolineae bacterium | reverse complement strand
GGATAATACTGCTCCTCGCATTGCCCGTTCTGGCACAAGACGAGGAGCCCCCGCCTCCGCTGGCCTTCGCCGAGACCGAGCCGTTGACGGCCAACCTGGCCGACCTGCAGGAAGAACCTCTTCCCGTCGAGGTACTGAACAACACGACGCGGCCCCTCGCCCTACAGGTGCAGGTGACCGGCCTGGAGTTCGAGGATCTCGATGAAGATCCCCTCCCCCTGGATGCCGTCCTCACCTATTCCACCACGGTGACGGTGCCGCAGGCGGCGGAGACCGTCGTCGCTTTGGGTGCCATCAGCCCCACGGAGGTCCACACCGGCACCTACGGCGGCTACCTCATCCTCGTCGAGGCGGACTCGGACACCGTCCTCCGCAGGGAGTTGGAGATCGTCGTCGGGGAAGAGGCGGCCGCGGCCCCCGAACCCCTCGTCGAGAGTCTCACCGTCCGCGCTTACCGTAAGCCCTTCTCCAGATCCTACTGGTTGACCGGGCCATATCTGCCCCTAGAAGGAGCGGGCGACCTGGACCCGGAGAAACCACTGGGATTCCTGGTGGGTGATGCCGGCGGCGTGGCGGCCGTCAAAGGGAGTCCCATCGAGGATCTGGGTGCCGACGCGGCGCACCAGCCCGGCCTGAGACTTTCCTTTGAGGGGCTGGAAACGCCGGGAACCTACGAGGGCGAGATCGACCTGGCGCCCAAGGACGAGGAGGCCGGCGCGGTGAGCCTCACCGTTGAGGCGACGGACATCTTCCTCTTCCCTGCCATTGCACTGGGGGTGGGTGTGCTACTGGCCGTGATCATCCAGCGCTGGATCGGGGGCGGGCGGGAGATCTGGGAATTTCAGGAGCGACTAGCCCGCATCGGCCCTGACGGAGGCCAGGATTTTCGGAGCGCACAGAAAGCATATAAAGAGGCTTTCGATAAGCTAGGTTTAGCCCATCACTTCCCCTTCTACGCCATCACGACCGATCTGGGGAAGCGACAGGACGCGCTCGAAGAGGAATTGGTCGCTCTCAACCGGCCCCTAGTCCTGGATCGCGAGAGCGAGGCTTACACCTCTTTTGTCGCCGGCCTGGAATTCCTTGAGGAGCAGGTGGAAGCCTGGGGCCAATTTGCCGCGACCCTCGACGCTTTCCAGGTGGCGCTGGAGCAGGCAGAGGTGGCCATCGACAAAGCGGAACGTCCCCCTCTGCCTGAGGAGGATGAATATCCCCGATTCTATCAAGAGGCCGAATCACTGCCGCCCGAGGATGAGGAGCTATCGCTGGAGACCTTCCAGACCTTGCGTGCCCACATGACGGAGATGACGCAGCTGGCCGGCTCCTGGGGCGATCTTGAGGAGAGCGTTCAGCTGTGGCGGCGCTTCGCCGATTCGCTGGCGCTCAGGGAACGCCTCATGACCGATGAGGACAGGAAACGCCTCAACGATGCGCGAAACACACTTAGCGAGGCGTGGGTAGAGCTCTGGCGTGTCCCAGACCTCGCCGCTCTCAAGAGCCGCTCCACCGAGGCCGACATCTTGCTCGCCGAGAAGGTGCTATCCGGTCTGGCCCGCTACCGGCTTCTGAGGGAGCGGATTCACAAGGGCTACCTGGAAGAGGCCTGGCGGGGAGGCGGAGATGAAGAGACGGCCGACGAAGTTGCCGAGGAAGGAGCCTTGTTGCCGCAAGCGCTCAGCGCCCTCCTGGGGGCGTTGTCGCTTTTTGACATCCGGCGCCCCCCGGTCACCGACGCGGAGCTGGCAGAGATCGCCCGCCAGGTTCGCAAACGTCGCGACACCGCCATCTTCGTCCTCGCCGTCGTCGCCGCCATCTTCACCGGGTTGACGGCCCAATACTTCGGACAGACCTTCGGTACCTGGGGTGACTACGTGGGCGCGCTCCTGTGGGGCGTGGGCACCAAGGCGGCTCTGGAAGGGGTCAGCGCCACACTGGAGAAATTCCTCACGTGACAACGGCGCGATATTTTCCTTGACAGACAGGGTAGGGCGGCTATAATAGAGAAAGATCAAGTCAACACGTAGAGCGGGACGAGTAACCGGCGAAAGGTGCCAGGGAGAGAGGGTCACCGACTGTAAGCCCTCTTCACCGGAAACTGGCGAAAACCCCCCGCGAGTGGAGTCCGGAACAGCGCGGCCCAGTATGGACTCCCGGGTAGGCCCGTTACAGCCTCAGAGTGTCGGTGCCTGTGGCGCCGGAACTTGGGTGGAACCGCGTATCCCCTTGCGTCCCAAGACGCCAAGGGGATTTTGTCGTTTTGAGGAACCCGACCACAACATCGGCTTTCGTTCGGGCAGTGCGATAAAACACAGAAAGCCACTTAACATC
>JBNGDR010000374.1:0-2334 GCA_049975685.1 Anaerolineae bacterium | reverse complement strand
GAGAAGGCCTCCATCATATGACCAAAGCGCTGTTGAGCCTCCTCCTCGGAGTAGCCCAGGATGCGGAAGATGTCTGACTGGATGCGGGGATCGTGCACACGGATGCTACCCGACGCCAGCTCGTAACCGTTACAGACCAGGTCGTAGGCGTCGGAGAGCACACCCAGCGGATCGCGCGCCATCTCCTCGTAGCTGTGTGGGCGAGGCATGGTAAAGGGATGGTGCGCCGCGTCCCACCGCTCCTCGGTCTCGTTCCAATCAAACATGGGGAAATCCAGCACCCAGGCGAAGGCCAACAAGTCGGGATCGGCCAGATCCAAGCGGTCGCGGAAGGTAAGCCGCAGCGCGGAAAGAGCCGCAGAGACAATCCGGGACTCATCGGCTACCATGCAGACCAAATCGCCTACCTCAGCACCAGTCTTCTCAGCGATGGTTTCCAGATCCTCTTCCGAGAGATACTTCGCAGCCGGCCCCTTGACCTCGTCGTCCTTGAAAGCCAGTGTGACCAGACCCTTGGCCCCCTCTGCCTTGGCGATCTCTGTCAGTTCGTCCAGCTCACGACGGCTGTAACCAGCGACACCAGGTGCAGAGATGGCCTTGATCCGACCGCCACGCTTTGCCGTGCGGTTGAAGATGCCGAACCCGCTCTCGCGCAATTCGTCGGTGAGATCCACCAGCTCCATCCCAAAACGGAGGTCCGGCTTATCGGTTCCGTAACGCTCCAGTGCTTCGGCGTAGGCCAACCGTGGGAAGGGTGAGAGAATTCGCTTCTGCGGTGTGACAGAGGGCACGAGCGACGTGCACATGCGCTCCACCAGATCCAGGATATCCTCGCGCTCCGCAAAAGAGATCTCCAGATCGAGCTGGGTGAACTCGGGCTGGCGATCACCACGCAGGTCTTCGTCACGAAAACAGCGAACGATCTGATAATAGCGTTCGAATCCCGCCACCATGAGCAACTGCTTGAGCTGCTGGGGGGATTGGGGCAAGGCGTAGAACTCACCGGCGTGAAGCCGACTGGGCACCAGATAATCCCGGGCCCCCTCCGGCGTGGACTTGAAGAGGTAGGGAGTCTCAATCTCCAGGAAACCTTCGGCGTTCATGAACTCACGGATAAACTGCACCGTATCGTGCCGGATGCGCAGGTTGCGCTGCATGGTCGAACGGCGCAGATCCAGGTACCGGTACCGGAGACGCAGGGCTTCATCGACGGGCGAGTCTTCGTAGATATAGAAGGGGGGAGTCTTTGCCGTATTGAGGATGCGGATCTCCCGCGCATCAACCTCGATCTCACCCGTGGACCAATCGGGATTCACCTGATCCTGAGGGCGGGCGCCCACCTCTCCGCGCACGAAGAGGACATATTCGCCGCGCGCTTCTGAGGCGACAGTGTGAGCATCAGGCGCGATATCCGAGTTGACGACGACCTGGGTTAGGCCATCCCGATCACGCAGGACGATGAAAATCACCCCGCCATGATCGCGGCGTAAATGGACCCAGCCAGCCAGCGCGACCTCCTGACCAACATGATCAATACGAAGTTCACCACAGGTGTGACTCTTGAGCATGGGACTCCTTCCTTGAATGAGTTCAGTGGGACTATATCACAGGCAGAAGAGGGAGCAAGTGCCAACGATAGAGACGAATAGATAACCACTCATATTACCGGCGCAACCGCTTCCAGGCGAGAAAAATGAGCGCCACAGGGATGAGAAGTAACAATCCGATCCACAATGGCGGAAGGCGGTTGGGCGTACTCCCCTGCACAGGACGACGATCTGGCACAGAGGGTGGGACGGTGCCCGACCCGGATGCATATTGAGGCGCTGCCGTGAAAACCGGCAAGGGCGTCACTGTTACCTCAATCTCAACCTCAGCGCCGGGGGTGGGTGTGGGCAGTCGAAAGGGGGTAGCTGTAGGCGTAAGTGTGGCAGTAGGCGTGAGCGTGGGCGTTGCGGTGATAACCGGCGTCGTGGTGGGCGTAGGAAGCGGCGTCTCCGTGGGAACCACAGTCGGCGTGAGCGTTTCAGTAGGTGGCGCAAGCGTGGGGGTGGCCTCCTCCGGCGCCACCTGCCCCTGACGGTAATCCGCAGCCAGCGCCGTCGTCAAATTGAGGTATGTATCTCCATAATTCTGAGATGGCTCGATGTGGGTGCCTTCCAACCATTCGTTGAAACTGGTGATCACCACCCAGTCGGCATCACTTTGTTCAGCGCCGGACCAGGTCGTGCGATAATACTCACCACTATTACGTGGCTGGGCGAAGGCATCGGAGCGTCCGGTGGCATGATCATCGTAGCCCGGCATCACCGTCCCCACCCAGTAACGAAAAAC
>JBNGDR010000373.1:0-2335 GCA_049975685.1 Anaerolineae bacterium | reverse complement strand
ACATAGCACCGTAGTCCATGGAAAAATCCTCCTTGTCAGTGTGTAAATTCAACAGAAGCAACTATTCATGTTACGTCTCAGAAAGAGTCTGGTTGCAACAAGGTTGAGGCGGGAAAAGATCTTCGATCACTTCAGCATAGCAAGCAGCCGCTGTGCATCGTGAACGGCATAGCCATGCTGATCGTTGTTGAAATAGCAATAGACCCGCTTACCCTGCGCGACCCAGGACGAGAAGGCTCCCGCCCACCCCGCGAGCTGCTGGTCCGTATATGAACCCTGGTAGGGACCGTCGGGACCGTGCAACCGCACGTAGACAAAATCGCTCGTGATCTCCCGAGGCGAATCCCGACCGTTGAGATGATAGATGCAGAAAGCAGCATTGTGGTTACGCAGCGCGTCGTAGACAGGCGCTTCAAACCAGGTAGCATCACGGAACTCGAAGACATACCGAGGACCAGAGGGGAGCACCTCCAGGAAGGCGCGCAACCGTTCGGGGTTGCTGTGCCAGTCAGGCGGCAGCTGAAAGAGAATGGGACCCAGATTCTCTTCCAGCGTGCTTACCCGGTCCATGAAGGTCTTCACCGGTTCCTCGGGGTCCTTCAGCTTCTTCATGTGGGTGATGTATCTACTGGCCTTGACGGCAAAGACAAATCCCTCTGGGACGGTCTCCCGCCAGTCGCGCAGCGTCTCCTCCGCAGGGATCTGATAGAAGCTATTGTTCACCTCCACCGTCCGGAAGTGATCCAGGTAATAGGGCAAAAAGTCATCCGACGCCATTCCTCCAGGATAGAAGGGTCCCTTCCAGTGATCGTAGTGCCAACCTGAGGTGCCGACGTAGATGGGTGGTGTATGTACCACCTATACCTCCCTCATGCGGGTGTGGTTGCAGGCAGCAGGCACGGTCGAAGACCGGCCCGAGCTGAAAGCTGTGATCGCCTCCCTCACTACGCTCAGGACACCATCCCGACCGAGCCACCTGTCATTCTCAATCATCAGCGCACCAGGAGGATGGGCATCTCGATCTCATGCAGAAGCGTGATCAGCGGCTCGGATCTCACCAGCGCTCCCCGGGCGGGCAGGACCAGAGTCCCGTAGGCCTCCATCTGGATGCGATGGACAAGCCGATTCACGTTCGCGACGGTCAGCTGGCGACAATTAACCTCCAACTCCCGATCCTGAAGCCAGGTCGTAATGCGCTCTCTCAGCCTTTGACTCTCGGCTTCGTCCTCCGCCAGCAGAAGGACGGTGACAGCGTACATCTCCCCGTCCACAAGCAAGACTGCCGCTTCCAGTGCCTTGTCTGCTATGGATGAACCATCATAGACCAATAACACCGGTCCGGTGAGGCGAACACCATCCTGGAGGAGAAGGGTGAGATCGGGCCCCTGTTCAAGCAGAGCACGGGCTGTGGATCCCAAATACCGTACATGAGGCAGTGCCCACCCCCTTTTACCCAAGACGATAAGATCGGCCTCTGCGGCTGCCGCGAGTAGCTCCCTGTCCACGCCTCCTCGCACCACCCGGAAAGTACGCCGCACCTGTGCCCGCGTGGTAATAGTCTTGAAAGTGCGCCGGATACGCATGGAGCGCGCCCGGAGCTGTAGCTCTACCCCCTGACCATTCAACCGGCGTCGGGCGGCGGAAAAGTGCCCCACTTCACTTGCAAAGGGGAGATCCGCCAGTCTGAGGAGATTGACGTCCTCAACAAACACCCCTATGAGATCTGCGTCAAAACGTACAGCGAGATCCACAGCCGTCTCCAGAGCGGTAAGACTATGCGTCGAAGCGTCGAGCGCCACCAGTATACGTTCAATATTCAATGGGTGTCCTTCATGTTCATTCAGGACAAGCCCTTCATTTTCACTCATGGTAGGTTCCTCGGGTTCACTCAGGGCAGGCTCTTTGTTATCCACGCTGATCCCCCCTCACTCTTCCGAGCTTTCAGCTTCGCCAAAGGACTCTCGCTGCTTCGCCCAGTCCAGCAAACGCTTCTCAACACGAGCGTTGATGGAACCCTCGGGGTAGTTCCCCTCCTCATCCCGTTTGCCGGCAGCAATACCGGTCAGAACCTCGATGCCCTCATCCACAGTAGCCACAGGATAAATGTGGAACTGCCCCTCCTCAACCGCTTCTACCACATCGTGGCGCAACATGAGGTGTTTGACGTTGGACCTGGGTATGAGAACTCCCTGATCGCCCGTCAGACCGCGTGCCTTGCAGATGTCGAAGAATCCCTCGATCTTCTCATTAACCCCGCCGATGGCCTGTACCTGTCCGTGTTGATTCACCGAGCCGGTCACAGCCAACGTCTGCCTGATAGGTACATCAGCCACGG
>JBNGDR010000372.1:0-2337 GCA_049975685.1 Anaerolineae bacterium | reverse complement strand
CGATAGGAGAGATTGAGATCGTGAGTTTCCACCAGTTCCAGTGTCCGGCGGTCGAAGACAGAGATCACACCATTTACACTGGTAAAATAGATCCTATCACCCCGAATCAGGCCATCGTGAGGCTTCTCGACGTCAATCGCTATATGTTGTGTAGGGTCCGAGAGGCAAACAGCGTCTTTCTGAACAAAACGAGTCACCCAGGGCTGCCCCTCAAGAAAGAAGAGAAAGTTCGGATGGGAACGATGGGGTTTCGTCGAAACACTCCGATAGTCCAGGGACGTATCCGGCAGCTCCTCACCCGCAGCAGGCAGCAAGGTCACCTCCCCATCATCCCGGACAATGCCGACCGCATCCAGACCGGTGCTGGCGACGTACGTGAGCCCCCCCAGGGGGGCGGCATAGTGGAGATCATTAAACAACCGGTGAGACCAGCGTCTTGTGACTCGAAACTCTGCCAGGGAAAACTCGATCACCTCAGTCTGAGTGCAGGTGTGCAGCAAGCCATCTTCAAGCTTACCACCACGGAAAGAGAATGAATAGGCGTCACAGTATATCGCCGGATCGAAACTCTCCTCTACATACTGACGCACGATCTCGTTACGCGCCAGATCCACTTCAGTAATGCACGCTTCATAGCAATGCAACTGATGCTCGGAATCCTCCATCGGCACGAGTTGGCGCGCACCCGTGACCAGAAACCGCGACGTCGTCATTGATCGCTTCCTTCAGCGTTCCACTCGATAGAGTAGGATGGGACCTGACGAGTCATCTCATCAAAGGCACTGTCATACTGACGCGACCCCTCAATCATCTGAATATGGAACGGGACCTCGACGTGATCGCATATCGCCTTAAAGGTCGTCTCAGAGTGCTCAACGAGATCAGAATAACGGACCCGCAGGATACGAGCATCCTTCTCCCAGCGCCAGAGGATCAAAGTAGCCAGCAGAGATTGGATCACGCAATGCAGCACAACCGCACTGTTCAACACAGTGCGGCGGAACCACCCAGCCTCCTCAGGAACGTGTCGAGCTCTTTGAGAACGCATGATCTCCGTCATCCTACGGGTTAGAAAAATGACTCTCGAATCTGGATACCACTTCAACAGCTTCCCCAGGTATATGAAATGGACGGGATGACGGCTCCCCGGACGCAGCTTGCTATAGTGCCCTCGTTGCGCCTCCATCATCGCCGTCAGCATGGTCTGCCCATCGCAGACAGTATCCAGTGCACGCTCAAGTTCTGCTTCCGTCAGACAGAAAACCGTATATTCATGCTCTCGCGACGTCCAGAAACTACCGAACAAGCGCTCCGAGAGCACAAGTTCCCGAAGAGCTGCCGTCTTGCCGGAAGCCGTTACTTCATGTACCTTCTGCCTGATGACACGGTCACCACTCCGGCGCCACAGTGTAAGCACGTGCATCTCGTGCGTCACACAGCACTCTGTATGGGTGTTGAGGACGTCCTGAATCCATTTTGACGCCGTCCTGGGTAACCCAACAATGAAAACCCGGCTGCTGTGAGATGTGTCCGACATGACAGTTACCACACCTCTCTACTCTTCCTCGATCCGGCGTAACCCGGCCGCCGCCGTATCATTCCCAGGGTCCAGGGTCAGCGCACGCTCATAGGCAACGCGCGCTTTCTCAAGATCACCACGCCACTCATAGATCTCCCCGGCCCGGCCATAGAACTTGGAATCCGACGGGTCTTTCAGCGCGAGCGCACGCTCGATTGCCAGAATAGCCTGTTCTGGTTGTTCATCCAGACGGTAAGCCCAGGCCATATGATAATATGTCCCCGCATGTTCGGGGAATCGAGAGAGTGTTTCACCATAGATCTCCAGCGCCAGCGCCAGGTTACCGGCATCGCGCGCCGTGTTCGCTCGCTCCAACCACCAGTAGAGGTTCTGCGGTTCGCGCTCGATGGCAAGACGTAGCCAGGAGTCGGCTTCGGCATATCGACCAGCCTGTGCCAGAATCTGTCCCATCGCGAAATAGCCCTCACCACGCTCTGGATCTCGTTCAATAGCTTGCTCAAAGACGGTTACAGCCGCGTCCAGGCCGTCCCCACGCTCGTAGATCAACCAACCCAATCCAATTAGCGAAGATATATCGTCTGGGAATTGAGCGGCAAGCTCGGTATATACCTGCTGAGCCTCGCCCCACTCCCCAAGCTCGACCAGTATCTCCCCCTGTCGTCGCATCCAAGATAGTCGAAACCTGGAATCCGGATAGGTTAACAATGCCTTGCGCAGCACGTCTCGTGCAGTCTTCAAATCGCCGGCCCTCCGCGAGTAGAAGTTCGCCAGAGGGAGAATCCCGCGTTCCGGTTCCA
>JBNGDR010000371.1:0-2340 GCA_049975685.1 Anaerolineae bacterium | reverse complement strand
CGCAACATCCCTTTCATCGGCGTACCCAAACCTGAGGTCTACCAGAAGTAAACAGTTCAGGGGTTTAAGTGAGAAATCGGATTTTTGATAAAAATCCGATTTCTTGGGCGGGGCAGTGGGAGCTGCCCTCTGTTGCCTGAAAAGGAGGAGCATCATGACGGTTACAGCCGTGGTAGGGGCTCAATGGGGCGATGAGGGCAAGGGAAGGCTCATCGATTATCTCGCCCAGGATGCGGACGTCGTCATCCGTTTCCAGGGCGGGGACAACGCCGGGCATACCGTAGTTAATGATTACGGTAAATTCGCCCTCCACCTCGTACCTTCTGGAATCTTCAATCCCGAAACCCTCTGCGTCGTGGGGACAGGGACGGTGGTCAACCTCGACACCCTCCTAGAAGAGATAGCGCATCTGGAGGAAGCGGGGGTAGAGACCCACAATCTGGTCGTCGATCGCCGTGCGCACCTCATCCTCCCCTTTCACCGCCAGCTCGACGGCGCCGAGGAGCGCTCGCGCGAAGAGGGCTGGGAAGTAGGAACGACGAAACGGGGCATCGGCCCCACCTACAGCGACAAGGCGGCCCGCCAAGGTATCCGTGTGGGCGAGATCCTCGAGCGCGGGCGGCTGCGCCAGCGATTGCAGATGCTGGTGCCCCGTAAGAACCGCGAACTGGCCTATTTTGGGCTGCCGGAGACCAGCGTGGATGAGATTCTGGCACTCTGCGACGGCTGGCGTGAACGCGCGGGCCACCGCATCGTCGACACCATGCCGCTGATACGAGACGCCATCCAAGAGGGAAAACAGGTGCTTCTCGAGGGCCAGCTGGGGATCATGCGGGGATTGGATTGGGGCATCTACCCCTTCACCACCTCCTCCTCACCGACGGCGGGCGGGGCCTGCGTAGGGGCCGGGATTCCACCTCGATCCATTGAGGACGTACTGGGTGTCGTCAAAGCCTACTCCACCTCCGTGGGCGGCGGACCCTTCCCCACGGAGCTCCACGACGAGATGGGGAAGAAGCTGCGCCGCATCGGTCAGGAGTTTGGCGCTACCACCGGACGCCCCCGCCGCTGCGGGTGGTTTGATGGAGTCGCCATCGGCTATTCGAGCTGGCTCAACGGGTTCACCGGCATCGCTGTGACAAAACTCGACGTGCTGGACGCCTTCTCCGAGCTCCAGATCTGCGTCGGTTACCGGCTGGGCGACGAGGTCCTGGATCACGTCCCCGACACGGCGATTCAGGAAAAGGTAGAGCCTATCTACGAGAGCTGGCCCGGCTGGCTGGAGGATACCACCGGCGTGCGCCGGTGGGACGATCTGCCCACCAACGCCCGGCGCTACCTCCGCCGTATCGAGGCGCTGGCTTCCGCACGAATCCGCTACGTCTCCGTTGGCCCGGAGCGGGACCAAATCATCGTCGTCTGAGGGGCAAGAGGAGGCAACCATGGGCGCCGATTTCACCCACGAGGGCTACCTCTCCCCTTTCACCTGGCGCTACGGCAGCGACGCCATGCGTCACATCTGGTCAAAGGCACACAAACGCCGGCTGATGCGCCGGGTCTGGGTGGCGCTGGCGACGGCCCAGCACGAGGCGGGCCTTGTCACCGCTGAGGAACTCGCCGACCTGCGCGCCCACGCCGACGACATCGACCTCGCCCGTGCCGCCGAGATCGAAGCCGAGATCCATCACGACGTCATGGCCGAGATCCGCACCTACGCCGAACAGTGCCCGGTCGGCGGTGGGATCATCCACCTGGGCGCCACGAGCACCGACGTGCTGGACAACGTGGACGCGATCCGTCTCCGGGAGGCCTGCGACCTCCTGCTGCCGGCGCTGCGCGCCCTGCTCCTCGACCTGGCGACGCTCATCGAGGAAAGAGCCGAACAGCCCTGCATGGGTTTCACCCACCTCCAGCCCGCCGAACCCACCACGGTGGGCTACCGGCTGGCCCAATACGGCCAGGATCTACTTCTAGATTACGAGGAGCTGCGACGGGTGCGCGAGAGGCTCCGGGGCAAGGGGCTGAAGGGCGCAGTGGGCACCTCGGCCTCTTACGCGGCGCTGCTTGAGGGTTCGGCCATGACCCCGGCCCAGATGGAGGGCCGCGTCATGGCCCTGCTCGACCTGGAACCCTTCCCCGTCACCACCCAGACCTACCCGCGCAAGCAGGAGTGGCACGTGCTCAACGCCCTGGCGGGTCTGGGGAGTTCACTCTACAGGTTCGCCTTCGACCTGCGGCTTCTACAATCTCCTCCCCTGGGGGAGTGGAGCGAGCCCTTCGGCGCCCGGCAGGTGGGCTCCTCGGCCATGCCCTTCAAGCGAAACCCCATCACGGCGGAGA
>JBNGDR010000370.1:0-2348 GCA_049975685.1 Anaerolineae bacterium | reverse complement strand
CCCACGTTCTTGTCCTCGGGATCGGGTTTGAGAATGGGCGCTATATCCTGCTGGGTCTCCAGTCTCTGCCAGAAGGAGAGCTGCATTGCCAACGTCGTGGGGCCGCAGTTATTCCATCCTTGCCGCTCCATACGACCCCCCTCAATAAGACAGCTGGCAGGGAGGGTCGGCGTCGGCGTGGGAATGGGTGTGGGCGTCTCTGTAGGTACCGGAGTGGATGAAGCCATAGTCGTAGGCAACGCGGTCGGGGTATTCGTTGGTGGAGGTGACGTAGGTGTCGTGGTAGGCAACAGGCTGTTCACAGGAGGTGTCGAGTTCACCTCGGGTGTAGAGAGCATCTTCTCGTGGGGAACGCGACGCAAGTCAAGCAGTGGCTCGGGTAAGTAATAGGCATACCGGCCCGGTAACGCCTGAACCACACCCCGCAGAGCCACAAGGCTCAGCATAACGACCAGCAACAGCCCGATGACAAACAATAAGAGTCGAATGACACGATCAAATGTATCGGTTCGCATATCTCACTCGTACACGGGAACCCGTCTGCTGAGCAACAGAGCGGGCAACTCCGTTAAAGTCTCACTCTTGAACACGACAGCAGCCAGACCATAGGTCAACGTTCCAGCCGCCAGGGCCAGACCCGTTTCCAATAGAGGATGAGCCTCGACCAGAAGCGAACGTATACCATAGATAGAACCGGCCATGAGAGCCGTTGCAGCGCAGGTTCTCACCAGAGTAAGACCCAACGCCCGCTCCTCCAGCCCTCCCAACCTCAGGCGCGCCACCAGCAGCAGGGAGAGCACCTGCAAACAGACCCCCAGGCTATTCCCCAGGGCGATGGCGCCCTGTTCCAAACGGTCCAGAAACAACCAACCTACCCCGGCGTTAACCAGCAAGCCCGCCACCGCAACCACAAAGGGCGTCCACATATCGCGCCGGGCGTAGAAGGTGCGGCTTACCACCTCCAGGGCCGAATGGCCGATAAGGCCCAACGACAAAAAATTCAGAGCGACGATCACCCGATCTGTGGCTTCCGCACCAAAGACACCTCCCTGGAGGAAGAGTACCGTGACGGGTCGCCCAAGCAACAACATCCCAGCAGCGGCCGGGATAGCGAGTGCCAGCACCAAACGCAGCGCCCAGCTGGCAGCCCGGCGCAAACCTTCAAGATCTCCTACGCTGGCGCGCTCCGCCAGTGTGGGAAAGATAGTCAATCCTACCGCCGTGCCGATGAGAGTCTCCGGAAACTGCATAAGCCGCCAGCCGTATTCGTAGGCGGAGATGGCCCCACCCGCCAGACGGGATCCCAGAAAGGTAGGCAGGACGAAATTGAGATAAGTAGCACCCAGCCCCAGCATGCGCGGCCCCATCAGAGTCAACACCTGACCCAGGTCGGCATGGCGCAGGGTCGGCGACCACTGAGCCCGAAAACGGATGAGGCCGGGTACCTGGATGAGAAAGTGTCCCACCGTCCCCAGCAACCCCCCGACGGCCAATCCGAAGATGCCCAGCGAGGGAGCCAGGAGCAAAGCACCCAAGATACGCCCGATAGTGTAAGAGAGCGGAGCCATCGCTGGAAGCAGGAAGTGCTGGTGCGCCTGGAGTGTACTCATGGCGATGCCGCTGGCGCTGGAAATGAGGGTCTGCAGAAGCACCAGTCGCATCAACCGCGTGGCGAGTTCCGCCCGGTAAGTGTCGAAGCCAGGGGCCACGACAGCGATGATCTGGGGGGCAAAGATAGCGGCAAGGATGCTGAACCCGGCCACGACAATGAGTACCAGGTTTAGCACCGAGGAGACCAGCTGCCACACCTCCTCGCGTTTCCCCCGGGCGATATGATCTGAGAGCACAGGGATGAGAGAAGTTGCCAGGGCACTGCCTGCTATGACGGTGAAGAGACCGTCAGGCAGCTCGAAAGCAGCGTAGTAGGCGTCAAGTTCGGCGGAGGCGCCAAAGGTCCGGCTGATAACCATATCGCGCACCAGACCGAGCACCTTATCCACGCCGAAGAAGAAAGCCACCAGAAGCGCCGAACGCGCCACGTGGGTGCTCCTCGACGCAGTAGATCGATCCGGGGATGAAGCACGATCAGATCTGTCCATGATCCATCCCTCTACTCATGAATTGCGGCCATACCAACACCAACATTATTCGGCCCCCAATCCTGTCCCTCCCGCAAAAGGAGGGAAAATGCAGTCACGCCATCATATAAAAAAGGCATCTACCTATCGGCGGATGCCCTAACCTCTCCACCTATTCCAATGTGGGGTAGTATAAATCGGAAAGGACCTAAAATCAAGTGGGGGTGTCTCAGTTGAGTAAAAATCCAGGTGCGGCGCACGTCTGAGACG
>JBNGDR010000369.1:0-2352 GCA_049975685.1 Anaerolineae bacterium | reverse complement strand
ACTTTCGACCGTAGTCGGACTTTCGACCGTAGTCGGACTTTCGACCGTAGTCGGACTTTCGACCGTAGTCGGACCTTCGACCGTAGTCAACAGGCGTTCGTTCTATCATCTATTCGTTGACTCGCTTATTCGTTCTACCGTTCTATTATACCAGGAGAAACTGAGATCACGCGTGCTACCGACTTTCAAGCTTTACAACTCACAACTCTCAGCCTCTTGCTCACCGCTCCCCGCATAGAGAGTTATCCTTTGGATAGGACGATACCGAGGGCAACCAGAACGCCAGCAACCAGCGCAACAACACTGTACCGCTTGCGCTCTCTCTCAACGGCGGGCAGCAGATGCGATGCTCCCACGTAGACCAACGCACCTGCCGAAATAGCCAGCCAGATGCCTAAAGTCGGCGGGTCGATCCTGTTGACGAAGGGATACGAGACCAGGGTACCCAGCGGTGTGGACAAAGCCGCCGCCAGAAAAGCATAGAGGGCCGAGCGCCTCCGGCCGAATCCTCCGCGCTCCAGCAATACGAAGGTGACGATACCCTCGGGAAACTCGTGCAGTACCATGCCCAGAGCAGCCAGCACGCCCGTGAGAACACTGACGTTGAAGGTCACCGAATAGATCACGCCATCAATGAAGGAGTGGAACCCGATGCCTAACATGGGAATGATACCTACAGCATAATTCTCACAATCATAGTCGTGGCAAATATACAGGTTAAGGAGACGGTTGGATAGATAGACACCCAGAAAGCCTATCAGCAAGAACACGGGCGCTGACTCGTTCATCTGAAAGGATTTGGGGATAATGTGCATGAAGGAAACGGAGATGAGTACACCGGCCGCGAAACTCATGAAATAGGCGGAGTGCTCCCGGCCCCATTGTTCATACTTGCTGATGACGTAGATTCCAATGGTCGTGACCAAACACGCGAGAGAACTTGTCAATATCACGGGCCAAAATGCGAGAGTTGGCATATCTTATCCTCCTTGCATCGTTATGACCTTTGCTCACTAGAACCCCAGGAGCCTCCCCCCTGTGTAAACGAGGAACGTGATCACGCTGGCTATGGCCAGAGGCAGTAGAAGCGATAGCGATGTCCACTTCAGACTGCGCGTCTCTTTCCACGTGGCCCACACGGTGACCAGACATGGCAAATACAACATGTAGAACATGAGAAATGAGAAAGCCACCAGCGGGGACCAGCTCTGCGCCAGGTAATCCAGGACAGCGCCCGAATCTCCTAACGTCGTCTGCAAACCGTAGGTCATGGCGAGGGAAGGGACGACGATCTCCTTCGCCGGTAACGTGAAGGTCAACGCGGTCAGCATCTCACCGGACAAACCGAGTGGGCGTCCGAGGGGCGCCAGAACCCGCACCATCCAGCCGATGGCCGTCTGCTCAAAGGGCACACCGTGAGGAATATTTCCCAGCAACCAGATGAGCAACGTCGCCGGCGCCGCAATCATCACAGCCCTGCCCATCGTGTGCCCCACCTGATCGACCAGAGTCCGCCAGATGACCTGCCCCCATTTAGGCGTTCGATAGGGTGGGAGCTCCATGACAAAGCCACCCGGTTCTTCCCGAAAGAGAAACCGATTAAGCACCCAGGTCGCAAGCAGCATGGCCCCCACACTGATGGCCAGATAGATGAGGGTGACAATCAGAGCACGGTCACCAAAGAAAAGGATGATCAACGCCAGTCCGGCGCCAAAGCGACCGTTGCACAAGATCAGCGGGCTGGTAACGACCGCGACGATACGGTCCTTCGCGTTTTCGATGATACGGCAGGTAAGGACTCCCGTGACGTTACACCCAAAGCTCATTAAGGCCACCAGGGTATGTTTGCCCTGAGATCCCACGACCTGCATCAGACGATCCAGATTAAAGGCCAGGCGAGGTATAAATCCGATATCCTCCAGCAGGTTGAAGGCGGTGAAGAAGATAACCATAGGTGGGAGCATAACGGCGACGACGGTACCGGTGCCGACGATCAAGCCATCCACCAGGGAGCCGATGACCCACCAGGGAGCGTTCAGGTTAACAAGCCAGGATCGTGCTTGCTCAGCCAGCCAACTGAATGCATTATCCAGCATATCTGAAGGGATATTGGCGCCCTGAATGGTAATCCACAGAACTAGCAGCAGAATCCCCAGCATAATGGGCCACGACCAGATCCTATGGGTGATAACGCGGTCAATACGCTCCGTCAGGCTTTCCTCGACGGCGCGCACCCGGTGCATCGCACGGTGCACCACATCGTGGGCGAATTCATAGCGGCGCCGGACGATCTCCACCCGCGCATCCGGCTCTGTGGACTCCCGTAGTCGCTCTGCTTTTCTGGTTATGGCC
>JBNGDR010000368.1:0-2356 GCA_049975685.1 Anaerolineae bacterium | reverse complement strand
GTCTTACCGGTGCGGAGGCAACGCCCTACCTCGGCGGCTTCGTAGTTGTAGCCGTTGCCTTCGTAGGGGATGTCGATGATCTCTTCTTTGCCCTCACTATAGAGCGTCAGGTGGTGGGGATGCAAGAAGGGGGAGTGGACCTTGATACGCCCCTTTGTCCCCATGATGGTGGCTTCGGTGGGCGTCGCGGTGCGAATGGCAGCGAGCAACGCGGCCAACGCACCGTTGGGGTAGCTGAGGAGGATGGCTGCTTCCTCGTCAACGCCGGTCTGCCCCAGGTGGGCCAGACTGGTTACTTGAGTGGGCGTGCCCAGGATCATGGAGGCGAAGGAGATGGGATAGATCCCTATATCCAGCAGTGCGCCACCGCCCAGCTTGGGAGCGAAAAGCCGGCTTTTGGGGTCAAAATCGGCGCGAAAGCCGAAATCCGCCTGGAAAAGCCGGATGTTGCCGATAACGCCCTCTGCCAGTAACTGGCGCACACGAACCACCGCCGGAATGAAGCGGGTCCACATGGCCTCCATGAGGAAGAGACCGCGATCCCGCGCTACAGTGATGATCTCCTCCGCTTCGGCGGCGTTGATAGTGAGGGGCTTTTCACAGAGTACGGCCTTGCCCGCCCGGAGGGCCAGGAGGCTGTTTTCTTTATGAAAGGGGTGAGGGGTCCCGATATAGATGACATCAACTTCCGGATTGTTAGCCAGCGCTTCGTAGCTGGCGTGCCGATGAGGAACGCCGTGCTCCTCGCCGAAGGCTTCTGCCGTCTCCTGTCTCCGGGAGCCGACAGCAATCAGTTCGGCGTCGGGCAGCTGACTCAACCCTTCGGCGAATTTGTGGGCAATGGATCCCGTGCTGAGAATACCCCAGCGGATCGTCTTGTTGTTACGCATGGTGAAATCTCCTTTGATGCCTATTTGGCTTGACGCGCAGGCAGAGGCTCCGATAGATCCCATTGTTGCACAGGGCAAGTGGAAGTCAAGCGGCGTTCGAAGGGAGGAACGATCCTATACTTGACATCGTATTCTAACTGAAGTAAGATCTGTGTACCTTGATTGAACCCAGGCTGCAGTTCTGTAGACCTATACCAGAGCTGGGAAGATGTATTCGCTTTGTGAAATTCAACTGCGTTCAGTGTGAAGCCAATGTGTTCACTCAAAATCGAAATAAGTCCTGAATCTCACTATTGCGCAGAAGATCTATTGCCACATCAATGACGAGACACTCGCGAAAAGTATCCTCATTCATGGCCCGGATAGCATCTGGTGGTCAGACCGTGGACAACGCTTCGGCTACTCCGGCACGGTCTCTTTCACCCCCCGGATGCCCCCAGGTCTCTCAAATATCGAGGGGCCTCTCATTGATCCCTGGATCCTGCAAATCCGCAGGGAGGAGGTGAACCAATTCGAGACATCCTAATACCCTCTCAAGGGTCCCTGATCGTAAGAGAACTGAACACCTTACACGTATAGGAGGAGCGTATGTTGCGTAAACACTTGAGTTTGCTTCTGATCATGGTGGCTTTGGTGCTGGTCACAGCACAGTGCGCGCCCACGCCGGAGGCCCCCACCGATGGCGAGGGTGGGGTTCCCTTCATCTATGCTGCTTTCGCTACCCCCATCGAAGAGCCCTGGGATGGCGTCATCCATGAAGCCTTGCAGGCAGCCGCCGATGCCGGAGAGATCCGCTATGAGTGGACGGACGACATCGGCTATGCGGGTGACATGGAGCGCGTGCTCCGCGAGGTGGCCGAACAACAGAAACCTGATGCTATTTTCGGCGACGCCTTCGGTAACGAGGAGGCGGTCCGTCGCGTCGGCGCCGAGTATCCTGAGATTGCCTTCGTCTTCGGCTCCGGCCTTGGCCCGGCCGACCCCAACGTCGCTGTCTTCGACAACTGGATTCACGAACCGGCCTACCTCTGCGGGCTCATCGCCGGTGGCATGACCGAGTCGAACACCATCGGTGTCGTGGGTGGGTATCCTGTCCCTGAGGTTAATCGTATCGTCAACGCCTTCATCGAGGGCGTCAAGGAGACCAATCCTGATGCCGAGGTCCTGGTGACCTTCATCAACAGCTGGTTCGATCCGGCTGCCGCCAAGGAGGCGGCACTGGCCCAGGTTGACTCTGGGGCCGATATTCTCTTCGCCGAGCGCTTCGGGGTCATTGAGGCTGCGGTGGAGAACGACCTCTACGCTTTTGGCAACATGAGTGATCAGTACGAGCTGGGCCCAGGCCATGTCCTCACCGGTCCGGTGTGGGATATGGGCCCCACCGTGGAGTACGTCGTCAGGCAGATCAACGGCGATACCTACACCGCCCAGGATCTCAAGGACTTCAGCATGATGGCGAAGGGGGG
>JBNGDR010000367.1:0-2362 GCA_049975685.1 Anaerolineae bacterium | reverse complement strand
ACCATCAAGATGGCGCAGGAGTACCCGGACATTAGTTTCATCGGCGTGGATCAGTTCCAGGCGGAGACCATCGATAATCTGGTGGGTCTGGTCTTCCACGAGGATCAATCGGGCTACCTGGCGGGCGTATTGGCCGCGAATATGACCAAGAGCAACACCATCGCGGCGGTACTGGGGACAGATCTGGTGCCCCCGGTCGTTGCCTTCAAGGAGGGATACGAGGCCGGCGCGCGCTCCGTGAACCCTGATATCAACATCATCTCCACCTACCACCCCGGCGAGATCAGCCAGGCCTTCACCGACCCCGAGTGGGGTGCGGCGACAGCGGCCCAGGCGATTGACCAGGGTGCGGACGTGGTCTTCGGTGCCGGTGGGATGACGGGTAATGGTGCGTTGGAAGAAGTTGCCACGCACGAAGGCGCATACTGCATCGGCGTGGACAGTGACCAATGGTACACGGTTCCCGGCGCCCATCCCTGTCTCATCTCCAGCGCGATGAAGCTCATCACCCCGGCGACGGCAGATCTGATCAAGATGGCGAAGGATGGCGAGTTCCCCGGTGGCAACTACTTCGGTGACGCAGGTCTGGCTCCCTTCCATGACTTCGAGGACGAGATCCCGCAGGAAGTGAAGGACGAGCTTGATCGGGTGGCTGCCGGTCTTGAGGATGGTTCTATCTCCACAGGTTACGGTCAGTAATCGCGAATGCTTGTCGGGGGAAAGCGCGCCGCGCTTTCCCCCAACTTGATGTTGAGAAGTCTGTGTTGGCTCCCCTGAAAAGGGAGGACAAAACCCCCGGTTTTTCAATGCGGCTTGTGTAGCGTGTTCAGGATTGCGTTTGAGGAGTTGGGTACTTATGGAAGCTTCCACAGATGAAAAGAAGAACGGACTTATCCGGGCGCTGGTACGGGCTCTGAAGATTCCGGTTCTGGCGCTCATCGCAGCCCTCTTGCTGGGAGCGGCTGTGATGTTTTTTTTCGGCGGGGATAACCCGCTGGCGGCCTATTGGGGTCTGTTGCGTGGGGCAGTGGGCGATCTAGGAGCTATCTCGCGGACCATTCGCAAGGCTACGCCCTTCATTCTGACCGGTTTATCGGTGGCCTTCGCCTTCAAAGCGGGGTTGTTCAATATTGGCGCAGCGGGCCAGTTTTTGATGGGGACCATCTTCTCGGTCGCGGTGGGCGTGAGCTTTGAAGGTTTGCCTGCCGTGATCCACCTGCCACTGGCGTTATTGGCCGGCATTGTGGGGGGAGCCTTGTGGGGTGGGCTCGCCGGTTGGCTCAAGGTTTGGAAGGGGGCCCACGAGGTGATCACCACCATCATGCTCAACTACGTTGCGTCGCTCTTCGTCGGTTGGACCGTCTACGCCGGCGGTACAACCGGTCAGGTGCCCGGACCACTTTCCGATCCCGATGCGGCAGCTCGCGCCATCTCCGAGACGCGCGACGTTTTTGAGAGCGCGCGTATTCCCCAGATCCTGCCCCAGGTTCTCGACCGTGTACACGGTGGTATCTTTCTGGCGCTCCTGATGGCCTTGTTGATCTGGTGGCTGTTGCAGAAGACCACCCTGGGTTTCGAGATCCGGACGGTGGGACAGAACGTGGATGCGGCTCGTTATGCCGGCATTCGTGTGGACCGCACGGTCGTGTTCTCCATGGCCGTGGCGGGTGGCCTGGCGGGCCTGGCGGGCGCTGTGGAGACACTGGGCCTTAACTACAAATTCGCCCCCGAGTTCACCGGTGGCGTGGGTTTCGAGGGTATCACCATTGCGTTGTTGGGGCAAACCCACCCCCTGGGTGTTATCTTCTCCTCCTTCTTGATGGGCGGATTGTATGCTGGCGCGGCGAAGATGCAGTTCGATTCCGGTGTGGCGAAGGAGATCATCCAGGTGGTACAGGCACTGGTATTGGCCTTTATTGCGGCACCGGCGATTGTTCGCTCCCTGTTCCGGCTGCGCAAACCGACACCGGAGGAGGAGATACAACAGGCTTCATTGACCTCGGGCTGGGGTAAGGTCTAGGAGGCGGACGATGCAGAACAAAATAAAGACTCAGAGTATATTAGCCAGGGTCCTGCGTTTTATCTCGCGGGGCAGTGTGATTGCAGCTGTGGCTCTGTTCGTCTTCGCCGCTATCGTAGATCTCACACCGTTGAGCGAGACGCCCCTACGCCTCTTCTTTGGGCGCAGCGCCCTCAACTTCACGCTTCGGGCTGCGGTGCCCCTGATCCTCGGCGCGCTCAGTGGTATCCTGTGCGAGCGGTCGGGCATCATTAACATCGGCATCGAGGGGATGATGCTGGCGGGTGCCTTTGGTGCCTTCGTTGTCAAAGTAGCGACCGCTAACCTTCCTCTGGGGTTCAG
>JBNGDR010000366.1:0-2377 GCA_049975685.1 Anaerolineae bacterium | reverse complement strand
AGCCTGGAAGGCTCCCTGACAGCGCTTGAGAGTTCTAGTCAACTCGTCGAAGGCGAGATCGATTACTACGGCGATCTAATTTTCGATGTAGACGAAAACGGAGAGTTTGCGGAGATCAAGATCGAGAGCTTCAGTACCACTCCAGTTTTTAACATCGGTGGCTCGAAAGAGCGCCGGGGCGAGTGGCAAATCGCACTCAGTCCCGAGCCGGAACTCCTCCTGAATCTAGACAGTGGCTCCGGAGCCGTCAGCTACGATCTGAGCAATCTCCGCGTGGGCGAACTGATCCTCGACGTAGGATCAGGCGCTGTTGCGCTCAACCTACCTGCAACGAGCACCTTCGCGGGCCAGATCGATGGAGGATCGGGAGCGTTGGAAATTACTTTACCAGAGCAGGTGGGGCTGCGTATCGAGCTGGAAGATGGCAGTGGCAGCTTCCGCACGGATACACGCTTTGTCCTGGTCGAGGGCGAGCCAGACGACGACGGTATCTGGGAGACGAAAAACTACGACACAGCCGAATATCAGATTGACCTGGAGATAGATCAGGGCTCAGGAAGCGTGGTCATCCGCTGAGTCTCGATAGTATTCTCAGAGATGAATTCACCCCACCGGGCTAGACCCGGTGGGGACAGGTCACCATCGTCAGACCGCCACGCTGCTGGAAAGTATGTGCAGGAGACATCTCAAGAGACTTCCAGGACGGCATTCTCCAACACTTCGATCACCATCTCGACTTCGTCATGACTGAGATTGTTATGGAAAGGCAACGCAACTGTACGCTGCCCCACAGATTCAGTAATCGGCAGCCTGCCCTTAAGATCTCCAAATAATCGAAGGATGTAGGGCTGTGTATGAATCGGATTGAAGTAGCTTCGTGTGGGTATACCCCTTTCGGCCATAACCTTCATAACTTCATCACGTTTTACCTGCTCGGAAAAGGTTATGACGTAGACGAACCAGCTCATTCGCACGTCGGGTTTAACAGTGGGGGGACGAACCCAATCAAAACCCCGTAGACACTCCGTATACATTCCGGCAACTCGCTCCCGTTTCTCAAGGAAGGTCTCCAACCGCCGAAATTGGCTCACACCTAGCGCTGCCGACATCTCATCTATGCGATAATTATATCCCAGCCGTTGATGTCCTAACCACGAACCCATGTGATCTCGGCCCTGGTTTCGCAAACTGAATATCAAATCGGCGATCTCATCATCGTCTGTTACGATAATGCCCCCCTCACCTGTCGTAATTTGCTTATTGGGATAGAAGGCGAAGGCGGCAGCATCACCGAACTGACCGAGCTTTCTCCCCTTGTATTCGGCTCCCAGTGCTTCGCACGAATCATCGATAACTTTTAGATCATGTTGTTCCGCTATCTCCAGGATAGCATCCCAATCGACTGGATGACCGAAAATATCGACGGCCATGATCGCCTTGGTCTTTGAGGTTACCTTCCGCGCCACATCGTCAGGATCCAGGTTATAGGTCTCCGGCTCAATATCAACGAAGACGGGGGTTGCGCCCTCAAAGAGAATGGCGTTTACACTGGCGACGAAGGTAAAGGAGGGAACTAACACTTCGTCCCCCGGCCCAAGGCCCAAGGCGCGCACGATCAGATGCAGGGCGGCCGTGCCAGAGCTAACCGCAATGCCATGTTTCGCACCCACGTAGTCAGCAATACTCTGCTCAAATTCGCATTGATAAGGGCCTAGTGCCAGACGCCCTGAACGAATCACCTTTTCAACCGCTTCTACATCAGCTGAAGAGATTTCAGCTGAAGACATTGGAATTTTTGTCATATCTATTTCTCCACGTCACTTGCTTTCATCAACTCTGCCATACCACTCAGCAAATCTACTTCCGGTTTCCAGCCAAGCCAACTGGCTGCACGTCGAATATCCATGCCGAAACTCGGTGCTATAAACGTATCAGTCTTTCGTTGCTCACAAGTGGGAATCGCCCATTTGAAATCTTGTGCCAGCTGTTGACACAAACGCGCAAGCCCTCCCACCGATACAGGATTGCCGCTCCCGATGTTCAGGACAAGAGATTGACTGCCACGTAAGGGTAGACTCAACGTCCGAACGATGGATTCAGAAACGTCTCGAATGTGAATCAAATCCATCCTTTGTTTTCCACCATGATAAATGGGCAAGGAAGATCCATGCGCCACTAAACGGGCAAATCTGTGGGGTAATTCATCCCATCTCATAGAAGAGCCTAGCCCATATACGCGCGCCAGACGCAAGATGATGGTTTCGACACTGGCGCCACGACAAAGCATCTCTCCCATCCACTTACTCAAACCGTATGAAGTCTGAGGAGCCGGTGTCATCATCTCAGACCAGGGAGGCGAAACTGACGCACCATAAAT
>JBNGDR010000365.1:0-2377 GCA_049975685.1 Anaerolineae bacterium | reverse complement strand
ACGGATCTTGATCGTCGGTGCCTTTCGACCCGATGTGTTAGATCGAGGTTACTCCACTCTGAGCTATCTGCGCGAGCAGGCACAAGACCAACGGCACCCCTTAGCTGCGCTGCTTGATGAGCTGCAGCAGCATCAGCTAGGAGAAATTCGGATCGATTTGGCGCAGGCCGAAGGGCGGGCTTTCATCGATGCACTGCTCGATTGTGAACCGAATCATCTGGATACGGCGTTCCGGGATACACTCCATGGGCACACCGGTGGACATGCTTTGTTCACAACCGAATTGCTGCGGGGGATGCAGGAGCGGGGAGATCTGGTACGTGATGCGCAAGGTTACTGGGTTGCGGGTGAAGGGATCTCGTGGCAGACTCTCCCAGCGCGCGTAGAGGCTGTGATTGCTACGCGGCTCCGTCAATTACCGCCTGAGTGGCGAGCCCTTTTGACCCTCGCCAGCGTCGAGGGGGCCGTGTTCACGGTCCAGATGTTGGCACGAGGACTCAACTTGCCCGATAGCGAGATCATCCGCCGGTTAAGTGGGCCGCTCAACCGGCACCATCACCTGACCACACCGGTGGGCGTGCACACTGTAGGGAGACGGCATCTGGCGCGGTATCGTTTCCGGCACCAGATGTTCCAGACATACCTCTACCACCAGTTGGATCCGGTGGAACGGGCACAGTTACATCTGACCGTGGGATACACCTTGGAGACACTGTACGCTGAACACGCCCTTGAAATCAGTCTTCCCCTGGCGCGCCATTTCGAGTTAGGGGGCGAGATAGACAAGGCCATTGCGTATTTGTTAGAGGCTGGGCGGCGCGCCACGCATCTGGTAGCGACAGAGGAAGCACTACAGCTGTTGACGCGCGGCTTGACACTATTGCAACAGCTGCCCGCCTCACCAGAACGCGAGCAACAAGAAGTCGCATTGCAGTTAGCTCTGGGGGCCGCGCTGCGGACCAAAGGGTGGAGTTCGCCCGCCCGCGCGCAGGCTTTCGAACGCGCACGGGTGCTCTCCCAGCGCACTGGCACAACGGCTCAGTTAGCTCAAAGCTTGCTATATCTGGCCGATGTTCATCTAGCCCGTGGGCAACTGGACCAGGTCACGACCATCGGTAAGCAATTGCTTGCACTCTCCGCGTCCACACAGAACCCGACCGTGGCCCACTTTGGGCATTATGCACTGGGTACGGTTGATTTCTTCCACGGGGATCTACTTCCGGCTCGCCAACACCTGGCACACATCATACCGGGCGCACACGAAGTGCATCAGCGAAGTGGTGCCGGTCCTCGGAACGCGGACGTCCCGTCCGCACTGGGTACCCAAACCAACCTGAACCTAGCCAATCTACAAGTGCGCGGTCGCGTATGGTTGGGGAAAGTTTTGTGGGCTTTGGGCTATGGGGAGCAAGCCGTCGCATGTATCCGAGAAGCGAGTACCAGTGCCCGGGATCTGGAGCATTCCTTTCCGTTAGGGTTTGCCCTGACCATTGGCGAACTCCATACGTATCAGTTCCAGCGAGATCTAGATGCACTGCGCGACACATTACGCCAGCTTGAAGCCCTGCGTTCAAAGTTTGACCTGGGTGTCCTCCATCTATGGATAACTGGTATGCAGGGGTGGATGCTCGCCCATGAAGAACATGACTCGGCCGGTTTAATCCAGATACAACAAGCCCTTGACCAGTGGGATACCCTCGACACAACAGGAGGAAGCCCTTATCTTTACATCCTCTTGGCCGACGCGTACCTGGCACTGGGTAAAGCCGCAGTTGCATATGCTACGCTGGACCAAAATCTGGCCCACATCGAAGTGACAGGTCTGCACTTTTTCGAAGCGGAGACCTGGCGACTCAAGGGCGAGGCTTGCCGGATACTCAGTCGCCCGCGCGAAGCGGAGACGTGCTTTCAGCGGGCCCTCACCATAGCGCAAGAACAGATGGCGAAGTCCTGGGAGCTGCGGACACTGATGAGTCTGTGTCGGCTGTATCAAACCACCGGTCAAGCGGACCTGTTGGCGGCCGCGAGGGCGCAGCTGGCCAAGGTTTACGCCTGGTTCACCGAGGGGCTGGATACGCCGGATCTCCGGGAAGCCACAGCGTTACTGCTACAGTAGCAGTGATTTCCATCCTATCGTTAAAACGCGCTATGAATTACACCCAGTGGCTCTACTGAGAAAACCCTCAGGAACGCAAAGAGAATAACTTGAGTAAGATCAAAACCCTGTCCTGTTCCTGGACGATCTGCACAGAAAAACCGGCGCCGGACTGCGCCGGGACAGCGTGGCGCGTACTGGGCGAGATCGCCGCTCGACAAGGCGCGCCAGTCATCGTTGGAGATGAGGCCCACAACGCTGCCGACTGCTTCGCCAAAAGCC
>JBNGDR010000364.1:0-2388 GCA_049975685.1 Anaerolineae bacterium | reverse complement strand
GTATTGTAGGATGCAATGAGCGTGAGATCGCGGGTAAACACCTGCTGCAGATCTTACCCCTTGAGGGCGTTGATCTGCTTTTAGGTCGCGCGCTCCGGAGGCCACGTGAGACCTTTGCGCTTAACCTCTTCGACGAGCGAGGGCTTGGGCGCAACAGTTCCAGGGTCTATCGTGCAACTGCGTGTGCGTTGGTCCAACGTCCTCCCGCCGGACCGGACGAGCCAGATATGGAGTTCCAGGAGATCTCTGGAGTCGTCACGCTCTTTCACGACATCACCCATGACGTGGAAGTTGACCGCATGAAGACCGATTTCATTACGATGGTCTCCCACGAGTTACGTACCCCCCTTACCTCGGTGCTTGGCTTCGCCAAGATCATCCGCCGCGTCATTGAACGCGACATCGCTCCCCTTCTCCTTCCCGAAGAAAAGCGGGCCAGTGCTGCTATCAAGCGGGTACGCGAGGATCTGGAGATTATCCTGAATGAGGGGGAGCGGCTGACCCGGCTCATCAATGACGTTCTTGACGTGGCTAAGATGGAATCGGGCCGCATCGAGTGGCACGTGGACGAAGTAGATATCAACGATGTCGTTGCTCACGCGGTGACGACCGTGGCTTCATTGACTCAGGGTGAGACGTTACCTCTTCAGGTTTTGCTCCCTGAGAGTCTCCCTACCGTGAGTGCTGACCGCGACCGCCTCATTCAGGTGGTCACCAATCTTCTCTCCAACGCCATTAAATTCACCGACGAGGGCTACATCGAGGTGCGAGCCGCCGAACTGCGGGTGAGTGAACGAGGAGAGTTCCATGCCTCGGTTCCTGATAAAGTGAAGGTCCCCCCCCTCGTTCCGGGCTCCTGGCTTCTTGTCAGTGTACGGGATACAGGTATAGGTATCGCTGATGAATACCTGGGCTCTGTCTTCGAGCGCTTCCAGCAGATCGATGATGGTACGCCCAGCAAGATCCGGGGGACGGGTCTAGGCCTTGCCATTTCCAAGGACATCGTTGAGCACCATGGGGGCCATATCTGGGTGGACAGTGTCAAGGGGGAGGGCAGTATCTTCTCATTCGTGATTCCCATAGCCGTCGATATGGATACTACCCCGCCCTTGCTTAACAGTAGACCTCGCTAACACAGGGCAGGGGGCTCGTAAAAGAAGAAGGGTGTGTTTCACGTGAGTGAAAGTCCAGGTGGGACGCACTTGGTACCTCGCGCTATGGGGCTTCTGACGTTGCCCCGGGTTTGATCTCCAAAGCTAAAGTGCGTCCCACCTTCTCTCAATTCTCCTCTGAGAGAGTCGCTGCTTCCAGTAACGTCTGGATGCGAGGGACCATCTCGGCAGGATTAGGAAGTGTTCCTTCAAGCAGCAATTGGTTTGCAAAAAGCTGTTCGATGGCAGCTTCGACTACGCCCGGGCTGGCTCCCTTTTTCACCATCCTCGCCAGTTGCCCGATGAGGGGATGACCTCGGTTGATCTCCAGGATCCGGGGCGGTATCTCATACTTCTCGCCCAGCAGACGACGCACGCGTTGGAGATCGCGCTCGGCACCGCCTCCCGGTGAGACGAGACGACAAGGGCTATCGCGCAATACCTTCGACTCACGTATCTCCTTAATCCTGTCGCCCAGGATTGCCTTGAAACGTCCCACCAGGGCGTCAAACTCGTCTTGAGGAAGGGTCATTTCCCTTTCCTCTGATTCCTTCTCCTCGGGCACCTCCAGGTCGGCACTTTCCACGCTTTGGAAGGGCTTGCCTTCAAACTCGCGCAAACTCTGCATCGTCAGACCATCCAGCGGATCCACCAGATAAAGCACTTCTACGTCGTGCTGCCTGAAATAATCCAGATGGGGACTACGCTTTACCGATTCCAGATCCTCGCCGAGGATATAGTAAATGGCCGGCTGCTCCTCTTGCATCCGAGCCGCATACGTCCCCAGGGAGATGAGTTCGTCCCCGGACTTCGAGGAGTAGAAACGCAGCAGCGGCAGTAGATCGTCGTAGATGAAGGGATCGGTGGCGATACCCTGTTTGAGGAAGACACCGAACTCCCCCCAGAACTGTACGTAATCGTCGGGCTGCTCGGTTGCCAGCTCACTGAAGGCCTTGATCATTCGGGTGGTCAAGGATCGCTCTATCTGGCGCATCACCCGGGTGGATTGCACGGTCTCGCGTGATATGTTCAGCGGCAGATCTTCGGAATCGACAACACCCTCGACAAAGCGCAAATAGTTGGGGAGGAGATCGGTGTTGTTCTCCTGGATAAGGATCTTCTTGGAATAGAGTCTAAGGCCGCTATCGGTGGGCGAGCGTAGTGGGCCCAGATCAAGATGTGCGGGCACGTAGAGGATACTGCGGATGTGGACGGGGACGTCGGAGACAAGGTGGAC
>JBNGDR010000363.1:0-2390 GCA_049975685.1 Anaerolineae bacterium | reverse complement strand
CTGTGGCCTGGCCCTGGTCGAGGCCGTGAACTCGGTCTCCGGCGCGCCCGTCCTCCTGAAATGGCCCAACGATCTTATTGTGGAGGATGATCACGGGTGGCGCAAGGTCGCCGGCATGCTGAGTGAGACGGGCGGAGGCAATGCACAACCCGGCTTCCTCGTGGTGGGTGTGGGTCTTAACGTGAATATCTCGCGGGATGATCTCCCTGACCTGGCGCCTAACGCTACCAGCTTGCTGGTGGAGCAGGGCCAAAGCGTGGATCGGGTCAAGCTTCTCGATGCTTTCCTGGAGCGCGTCGAGGCGCTGTACGAAAAGCTCCGATCCGGCTGGGACCCTCTCCCTGAGTGGCGGGAGCGGCTTGCCTGGCTGGGTCGGACGGTGTGTGTCCACACCCCCCTGGAGACCGTTGAGGGCAAGTTCGAGGGCGTGGACGCGGAAGGCGCGCTCGTCTTGCGACTTCCCGAGGGCTTCGAGCGCCATTTCCCCGTGGGGGACGTGACCCTGCGCCTCCGCGAGACGGGCACTTTTCACACTGTTTAAAAGGAGAGAATGACTTGTGCGCTGCCTAATCGTCTCAGATATTCACGGAAACTTTCCTGCCCTGCAAGCGGTTCTCATCGATGCACCGATCTTTGACACCATCTGGTGTCTGGGAGACATTGTCGGATACGGTCCCGATCCCAATCGCTGTGTGGATCGCCTCCGCGAGTTCTCCCACGTCTGCGTTGCAGGGAACCACGACTGGGGCGCCATCGGTCGCACCGATCTCTACGTCTTCAATCGGGACGCCCGCCAGGCACTCCTATGGACGCGGGATAGATTGTTGAGTGATAACTGGGACTTCCTCGCGCAGCTCTCCACCACCCTCCCGGTAGAGGGGGGGTATTTCCTGGCCCACGGCAGCCCTCGGGAGCCTATCTGGGAGTACCTGCTCGATGCGAAGAGCGCCAAGGAGAATTTCATATCCAACAACTTCCAGATCGCTTTTGTGGGGCACACACACATCCCCACGATATTCGAATGGCTGTCGGAGAACGATGGGGACGGCGTGCGGGTTCGATCGCCGAATTGGGAGGAGCCCCTGGATCTGCGCGACCGGCGTTTGATCCTGAATCCCGGCAGTGTGGGCCAGCCCCGCGACGGCGATCCGCGCGCGGCCTTTGGTTACCTCGATACGGAGGCGCAGACCTTTACCTTCTACCGCACCCCTTATCCCGTGGAGATCACCCAGGAACGCATGAGGGCGCGGGGCCTTCCCCACCGACTCAGCGATCGCCTCGCTCTGGGACGCTAGCTCTCGTAGCGGCGAAGGAGACGGACGACTCCGCCAGGGTGGAGGGAACTTTCTCTACCCCAATCTCGTCTATAGGTCGAGACATTCAAAGGAGGAAGAAATATGAAACGGCTACATATTATCGCCTTATTGGTGGTGCTCCTGCTGGCAGCAGGATGCGGCGGGATGCAGGAAGCCTCATCGCCTGGTCTGGCGCCCCAGGAGCCCGAGATGGCGATGGAAGAGGAGATGGTGTCCGAGGACGCCCAGAAGGGGCTCGGCAGCGCTGTTGAGGGCGTGTCCGAGCGCATGATCATCTATAACGGCAGCCTCGACCTCGTCGTGAAGGACACGGTAGCGACGCAGGAGGAGATCGCCACGCTGATGGGCAACCTCGACGGCTACGTTCTCTCTTCCGAGAGCTTCCGCTACGACGAGGGGCTCCTGCGCATCAACATGACCTTGCGTGTCCCCGCCGAGAGCTTCCAGCAGGCCATGGCCCAGCTGCGGGAGATGGCGCTGGAGGTGACGCGCGACGCCATCTCCAGCCAGGACGTGACGCAGGAGTACGTGGATCTGGAATCCCGCCTGCGGGCGCTGGAGGCGAAGGAGGCGCGCCTGGAGGAGCTCATGGACGAGGCGGAGGACACCGAAGCGGTCCTCGCCGTCTACGAGGAGCTGAGCGCCACCCAGCAGGAGATCGAGCAGGTGAAGGGCCGGATGCAGTATCTGGAGCGCTCGGCATCCCTGGCCACGATCACCGTCTCCTTGACCCCCGATGAGCTCTCCCAGCCGGTAGAGGTGGCGGGCTGGCGTCCCCAGGGGACCCTCAAGCGGGCCGTCGAGGCGCTCATCCGCACGGGGCAGTTCCTGGTCAACGCCCTCATCTGGATCATCATCTACGTGGCGCCCGTTCTGCTGGTGGTGGGTCTGGTCATCTTCGCGGTGGTCAAGGTCTTCATCTTCATCATCCGCCGCCTGCGAGGGGGGAAGAAGCGGAAACCCGCCGAATCCCCGCAGGAGTGACGCCTTTGTGAGTGCCGGTTGAGACGTCACCGTTCAGAGTACAGAAGAGCCCGGGATCGACCCGGGCTCTTTAGTTTTTACCTGTCTTCA
>JBNGDR010000362.1:0-2393 GCA_049975685.1 Anaerolineae bacterium | reverse complement strand
ACGTCCCAGGGGCCGGGCACCGGCTACACCGAGACCCTGAAGTTTACGCTGAACAGTTCCCGGGGTTGGGCAGAGATCGTTAACGTACTGGGTGCGGCGAACGTGGTCACCGACACCGACGCGGGAACCGCGACCTTCGACCTGGGTCCAGGAGCGACGGCGCACCTGATCGTGGTGGTGACCGTCCCGGCGGGGCAGCGGGCTTCCGTGGAGGGCGATCCCTCAACGATGGAGACCTCACGCCTGCACTACGAGACTCTGGGTTGTTACCCCAACGTGCTGGAGGATAATCTCCCTGATCTGGTGACGATGGTCGAGAAGGACGACAGCTTCGTTATCCTGCCCGATAACTTTGGGGCGGCTCTGCCGGGTGAGACTGTAACCTACACCCACGTGTTGACCAACGTGGGTAATATGACCACGACCTTTACGCTCTATCCCAAGGCGGGCTTCTACGCCACCGGCAGAATTATCTCCCCTACCAGCCAGATTGTGCTGACGCCTGGGATGTCTCAGATCATCACTGTGGCGGTTACCATCCGACCGGAGGTTGCGAGCGGGCTCATCGACGTGACCTCCGTTATCGCTCAGACGGAGCTGGGCACCCAGAAGGCGGCGGCGAATAACACCGATATTGGCGCCATCGCTGGCACACGCTACGTCGCTACCAACGGCACCGACTCCTTTGTCGACGAGACGGTGGGTGGCACCGATCCAGGCGCGGTAGATCACCTGGATAATAACTGCACGCAGCCCGGTGTGGGTGCGTGCCGCACGCTGCGCCACGCGCTGGATCAGGCCCAGCCCGGCGACACCATCAAGGTGGCTGAGGGCACCTACACCACCGTCTATACGACCACGCCTGGTGGTCCAGGACAGGTGCTTTTCGTCAATAAACCGGTCACTATCAGCGGTGGCTTTGTCACCAGTGACTGGGAGGCCGCACCGCCCGATCACATCAGCCACACGACCTATCTGGATCCGCTGGGGGCCGGGCGTGCTCTCTACGTGGAAGCTGGTCTGGAGGTCATACTGGAACGGTTGACGCTCACCGGCGGCGACACCACCGGCCTGGGCGGCGGCCCCACCGGCGAGGATGCGGGTGGCAATCTTTACAACGCGGGCTCCGATATTGACCTCAACACCGTAGCCCTTCGCGATGGCGTGGCGGCCATAGGCGCCGGATTCTATAGCGCGTCTGGCGATCTGTTGCTTACCAACGCGCTCATCCACGGCAACGGTACGGCAGCCACGCAACTGGGGGGTGGTGGTTATGTGGTGGACGGGAACCTGACGTTGCTTAACGGTACCTTCCACGACAACCAGGCCGCGCTGGATGGCGGCGCCCTCTATCTAGATAGCGGTGCGCTCTCCTTCGCTAACACTATCTTCGCGAACAACGACAGCGGTGGTGGCTCCAGGCTTCAGCAGACCCACGCGGCGGTCTACGCTGAGACGGCGACCGCCACGGGTGACTACAACCTCTACTATAACAACATCACGGATGACGTCGGGGGTACCGTCTCCTACGGCGCGAACGACGTACAGGGTCAGGATCCTGCCTTCCTCGATCCGTGGAACGATCCACCTAACCTCGACATCGGCACCTCTTCTCCCGCCCGCGAAGCCGGGGACCCGACGACGGACCTTAATCTCTTCCCCCTGGGCCTGGACTACGCCAACCGGCCCCGATCCATGGGGCTACGGGTGGATATCGGCGCCTACGAGTACCGGGTGGAGCCCGGCGTGGCACTGGAGCCCGACTACGACGAGGTTCTCGATGCCGGGGCGACCTTCACCTACACCCACACTCTCACCAATACCGGCGATCTGACGGACACCTTTACACTTGCGTGGAGCAGCAGCCGTGGATGGTCGACGCTCCTCACGTCGGGACCCTTCGAGCTGGGCATGGGCGAGACGGCGACCGTCAGGGTTGAAGTTACGACACCCGCTTCGGGCGCCGGCGGCCTCATCGACACCACCATCGTTACCGCTACCTCACAGACCGATCCCGGCTCTTTCGACATTGCCACCGACAGGACACAGGTGCGATTCACGCCCGGCGTCACGCTCGTGGCTGATGAGTCGGGTAACGTCGATCCCGGCGGCGCCTTCACTTACACTCACACTCTCACCAACGTGGGGGATGGCGAGGATACCTTCACCATCACCTCACAGGCGCCGGCCGGTTGGACGGCGGAGCACGTCGCGGCGCTGACGGTGGGGGCGGGGCTTTCGGAGACTCTCGACGTGGTCATCACAGCACCTACCGACGTCTTCAGCGGGACCACAGGTGTGGTCACCATCACGGCGACCTCCACCTTCAGCTCGACGATCTCGGACTTCGTCGTGGATAGGACCACGGTCAACCGGACGCGAGGTGTGGAGTT
>JBNGDR010000361.1:0-2396 GCA_049975685.1 Anaerolineae bacterium | reverse complement strand
GTCAGCCACTGTTCGTTCAGGTTGGTGACGCTGTAAGTGTAGACGTGAGTGGTGCCGGGTGCCACCTCTGTCCCCTCAGGGATAGTCTCCCACTTGAGCAGGCGCTTTCCTACAGCGTATTCCTGATAGCCCATGTCCTTGCGACAGAGCAAGGGACGGGGATTGGCAAGGGCATCAAAGGTAAGGGCCGAGGCGCCCTCAGGAAGAGCGTCGATGGCCGGGGAGAAGTAGGTCAACCGGCCGATGGAGTTCAGCCGAGGGTTCTGATAGGTGTTGCCGTCCCCGGAGGAGACGCCTGTGTAAACGTTGTCCCACTGCATCGTGTGGCTAACCGAGAGATTAGGATCGCTGTAAACGCCCGCCCCCTCCGAAGCCGCGTTAAGCGCGATGATGCCGGCGTTGAGAGTCACTCCGGACCCACTATTGTAGATACCCCCACCCCGATTACTGGCGAGATTCTCGTGGAAGGTGGGATGCAACACTGTGAGGTTATTGCCCGAATTGTAGAGCCCACCCCCATCCAGGGCGTCGTTCGCGTGGAAGCGAACGTTGATCAGGGTCGTGTCGGGTGCTGCGTTATAGAGACCACCACCCACGTTAGCGGAGGAGTTCTGGGAGATACCGTAATTGGCAAGAGAGAAATCGGCTGAGCCATGATTGTAGATCCCGCCACCGCTGCCCTCGGCCGTGTTGGAGCTGCACCCACCACCATTAATGGTAACAGTACTTCCGGAGGCGTTATAGATGCCGCCACCCTGACCGCCTGCCGTGTTCAGGGAGACGCTGGTGACGTAAATATCCGTCGTGCTTCCGGCAGCATTATAGATACCACCGCCCGCCCCCTGAGCCTCGTTGAAGAAGACGTCGACGTAGTTCAGCTCAAGGTCTGCGTCTTCCACGTAGATTCCAGCACCGTCGGTGGTTACGAAGCCGTTCATGAAACTCATATAGCCGATGCTGACTGTGGTGTTGTTGGCAATGCGTACCACCCGTCCCTGCTCTTGAGCGTCCACCACGGACCAATATTCGCGGGGATCGTGCTGGGTGAAATCCTTCGACCACGCGCCCTGGATGAGCACGTCGGTCTCGATAGTGATAGTCTCCTCGCACCGACCATCGGCGACGCGGATCTCGTCCCCATCCTGCGAGAGATCCAGAGCCAGGCCAATGCGCCCGAAGATCTGCCCGGTGCGCATGAGTTTCACGAGACACTCGTTCAACTCGTCGGCGCCCATATCGGGGGCCTGGTTGATGGGTCGGGGGTCTCCATCCATATCGTGGTCAAGACTCACACCCACGTCACCCTGATCGACGACGGGGGAGTAGGGAGATAGGTGAAAATCTGCGCCTCCTGGATTCGCCGGATCAACGGGTTGAACGTAGGCAGGCCACTCGTTAAGGTTGTGAGTGCCGACTGAAACCCCGCCGGCGACCTGTAAGGTAACATCGTCGGGATAGTAATCGTTATAGTCCAGATCCCCGGCAGCCCCATAGATGGCACTGCCCTCGTTCTCGGTACTATTAGCATCGAAGATATTGTTCCTGACGGTGGGAGCACTGCCAGAAGCAATGTAGAGTCCACCGCCTCGGCCAACCGCCGTGTTGCCGTAGAAGGTGTTGTGCACTATCGTGGGAGTGCCGCCCGTCACGTAAACGCCACCGCCGTCTTGATTAGCCTCGTTGAGGAAGACAATCGTGTTGTGCAGTGTCAGGCTGTTGCCCACCCCGTAGATGGCTCCACCCTGATTGGCCACATTGGCGTAGAAGCGGTTACCAAAGTCCAGCTGGGTATCCCCATCGCTGGCGCTGTAGAGACCGCCTCCCTTTCCGCCGTCGGCGACATTCTCCAGGATATCGTTCCTCTCCAGGCGCAAGAGCCCTGCCTGGTTGTAAAAGGCGCCGCCGTCAGTAGCCTGGTTGGCCTTGATCTCGTTACCTACAGCCAAAACGTCACCGCTCTCGTTGTAGAGCGCACCGCCCAGGAGAGCCGAGTTCCACTCGATCTTGCGGGAAACGTTGTTCAACAGCTCGAACTGACCGTTCCGGTTGTAGAAGGCGCCGCCGTTCGCCGTCGCACTATTGTTGAAAAAGCGACTGTTCCCCTCGACCCGGGTCATACCAACGTTGTTGTAGAGGCCGCCTCCATCGTCAGCCTGATTGTCGTCGGCCCAGCAGTTCACAACGTAGAGGTTACCCTCGTGATTGTAGTAGCCCCCACCCAAGGAGGCCTGGCTTGCCTGAGCGTCCACGTGGAAGAGATAAGCGTCCCCACTATGGAGGTAGAGACCACCGCCCGCGTGCTCACTGGCAGGGCCACCCCCCAGTCCCGAAGCCTGACCGTGAAGGAGCACAACGCGTTCCACCGTCACCACCGTCGTGTTCGTGATGAGGAGCGC
>JBNGDR010000360.1:0-2397 GCA_049975685.1 Anaerolineae bacterium | reverse complement strand
GGTGGGTCTGGGGATCACGACTACTGGTTCGTGATGAACAATGTTGCTATCACGCGCATCGACTTCGAGGACGAGCGTGCCTCTGTCTGCTACGTCAATCGTACCGACTTCTTGCCTGACGAGCTTATCACCTAGCTCAGGTGGGACGCACTTAGACTTAGCGACAAGAGTTACTACATGACAGCACCTGGTTGACCAACGCTCAAGTGCGTCCCACCTTGGCTATCGCCGCGCCGCTTCCCGGCCCAGTCTAAAGGCCTCGCGATTCACACCTTCGTAGTCTGAGGGCACACGCCGCAGGATAGCCGTCTCCCACACCTGGGGGTCGGTTTCCAGGAGAGCGGAAAGCGCCGCCAATAATATAGTATTGATGGTGCGCGTATCGCCCGCTTGTTCTGCCAGTGGAAGCGCATCCACCAGTACGACCTCTCCCGCGCGTTTGCGCAGTGCTTCCAGGAGCGCTTCCTCGTCGGGATAGACGGCGTCGCCGACGCTCACCGACATGGGATCGATCCGCTGATGGTTGACGATGACGGTGCCACCCGGGCGCAGCCAATCGATCCAACGGACCGCTTCCAGCAACTCGAAGGCCATCAGCACGTCGACGGTGCCCTTCTCGCAGGTGGGGGAGCCTACGGTCGGCGCCCAACGAATGTGGCTCTCCACCACGCCGCCCCGTTGTGCGAAGCCGTGCACCTCGGATTTCTTGGCGTCCAGTCCCAGATCCAGCCCCACCTGGGCTGCAATATCCGAAGCCGTAAGCACACCCTGTCCACCAACCCCGACAAACAGGAAATTTTTGCGTTCTACCATGTACAGTTGCCTCCCAAATCTGTGATAGGTCTACTCAAAAGAGTCATGCTCTTTTCGATCAAAGTCAAAACGTTCGAATATATCCTCAAACTCGGCCACAAGTTGTTGGCGGGAGAGCCCCATCTCACTGAGCGAATATTCATGTTGGCTCTCATGGCGACGCGCTTCTATGGCCCGGTGGTGCAATGCCTCACGGTAGGTCGGATCCATCTCAAGATTCAGACGTTCGTAGATCTCGCTGACGACCTGCTCTAGCTGATCGACCATCCTATGGAAGTTCACCACAGTATACTGATCTTGTGGAAGATAGGAAAGACGTTGCAAAGGATAGGTATACCAGTGTTTGGCCATCTCCAGAACCCACTCGCGACACATGTACGGTTCCGGCGGATCGCCCAGGATCTGCCATTCTTCTTCTGTCAGACTGATGTAAGACGGAATCATCTCCAGTGGGTTCCGCGCCAGGTAGATGAATCTGGCGTTGGGAAACAGTTCGAGCAACGTCTCAATCATGGAACTATACGAAGGATTCTTGGCAAGATAGTGTTTATCGGTGACGCCGTGGGCGTGAAGGTGCCGCTGGAGGCAGCGTTTATAGAAACGTTGGATGCATCGCTTTTCTCGTTGAGATATTTGGGTGTCGAAGTATGTATAGCGCTCTGCTTCTTCCAGCATCGCGGCAAAGGTCCAGACCTTGAGGGTGGACCAGAGATGGACCAGCAGATATTCATCCTCTTCGGGTGCGCGCAGGGCGATCTTGTGGACTACGTTGGCTTTCTGCCACCGTCGCTGCAATCGTAATAGAGGTTTGCGCAAGGGCTTGCCGATGTGCCGTTCCAGCACAGCGAGGATATTGAGTGCCTTGCGTGCCGTAATGGACGGAGCAAAGAGCATCTCCCAGGTTTTCATCGATGAGAAGTTGTATATATCCTCCGACAGCAACCGATGAAGAAAGGTTGTCCCACTGCGTGGATTGCCGATGATAAAGACCGGAGCCTCAATCTTGACCTCGCGGTAACCGGGAAAGAAGATCTCGTCCAACCAGAGGCCTGTCCAGATACTCAGCTCCAGGAGGGGGAAGGCGGTGTAAAAGAGCAGCAGCCAGCCGATACGTTTGGCGCTCAACCGATAGGGTGCGCCTTTGCTGGTGAAGAATGAGTGGTAGGTGAAACGTAACAAATTTCTGAAGTTGAACATGCGCTCCTTTGTCAGCTGAAGCCGGTCTTTGTCAGCTGGGACCGGGCTTTGCCAGCTGGGGCCGGTTTTTGTCAGTTGGGGCCTGTTTTTGTCAGCTGGGGCCGGTCTCCCGACCGTGCCCCAACTTACTCTCTGGGCGCGATGGCATCCACCGGGCAGACCTGCATGCAGACCGTGCACCCGGTGCAGAGCAACGGGTCGATCTTGGATTTGGGTTGTCCCGTCTTCTCGTAGACCTCGTCGCGTTTGAGGATCGCCGGACAGCCAACGCGGAAACAGGCTCCACAGGCGATGCACTTCTCGGGATCGACCTGCATCCTGGGCTGGAGGTGAAAATGAGGCGTGAAGACGCAGGCGCCTCGCACCACCAGTACCGCTGGCCCGTCC
>JBNGDR010000359.1:0-2415 GCA_049975685.1 Anaerolineae bacterium | reverse complement strand
GATCGAAGTGCATCGCACCTCCAGCATCAAGCATCCAGTTTCCAGTTGCGAATCGCAAAAATCGCCCAAAAGACTGTTGAAATTTTGAAAAATGTGGTATAGTGATAATAGGTTCCTCAAAGTCCATTCTTTTTACCTGAAGAAAGGAGAGATCTATGCGCACCAAGATTCCCATCATTGTCGTTCTCGTTGCAATGCTGTTGATCGCCGCCACACCGGTCGCCGCTGCACCGACCGCCTGTTGTGGCCAAGGCTGGCACTGTGTCCAGAGGGGGGAGACTCTGTTCTCTATTGGCCGGCTCTACAACGTGAGCCCCTGGGCCATCGCCAGCGCCAACGGGTTGGTCAACCCCAACTGTATCTACGCCGGGCAGTGCCTCAGGATCCCGGCCGGACCGGCCTATCCCGGCTGCCCCGGCTGCCAGCCCTGCCCCGGCTGTAGCCAGTACTACATCGTGCGCTGCGGAGATACCCTCTTCAGCATCGGCCGGAGATTCGGAGTTAATCCCTGGAGCATCGCCCGGGCCAACGGACTTCAAAACCCCAACTATATCTGGAAAGGCCAGCGCCTTTGCATCCCCTGTGGCTATGGTTGTTGTCCCTAGTTAAGCAAATGAGGTAACCTCGACGAACCCTGGCTTTCCAAGCCAGGGTTCGTTTGTTCTCCTTCGGCAGCGATGCACTTCACAAACGTGGATTTGACATCCACTTCAAGCGGAAGGTTTAAGACTTCCACCAACCCGATGAAGCGCTGACTTGCCTTTAGCCGTTTAACCCGTAAACTTGTCGCTGTATCTAGCGGACAAGGACGGACAACAGAGATGACAACGAGAGAACACTCTATCGCCTACCCACGGAGGCGGCTGGCCCGGGGCCTGGCCCGCACGGTGGGACGTCTGATCCTGCGACTGGCCTTCAGGATCGAGATCACCGGACGGGAAAACTTCCCCAGCGGCGGCCCTCTTCTGGTGGTGGGGAACCACGACGCCGCCATGGAAGGCGTGCTCATGGCCATCTTCACCCCCTGGCAGGTAGAGCTTCTGGGCGCCGGTGACCTCCCCCAGGAGAAAATCACCGAGATCTCCGAACGATTCTACGGCTATATCCCCATCAGGCGGGGGGATTTCGACCGGAGAGCGCTGGTCAAGGCAGTGGACGTCCTGAGACAGGGGGGCGTCCTGGGCATCTTCCCCGAAGGCGGGATCTGGCAGGGCAGCAAGAAGCGGGCGCAGCCCGGCGTCGCCTGGCTCAGCCACCAGGGACGGGCGCCCGTGTTACCCGTCGCCTTTGGGGGTACCGTCGGCGCCCTGACAGCGGCTCTCAATTTCAAGCGCCCCCATCTCACCATGAAGATAGGTCAACTCCTACCCGCCGCCCAGCCCCCCGAGCGGCGGACGCGCAAGACCTACTATCAGGCCTTTGCCGATCAGGTCATGGACGCGGTGCACGATCTACTCCCCCGGGATAAGACACAGCTACCCCGCATCGAGAATGAGCGGTTCAATCTGGAGATCTTCGTCCATAGGGATGGCAACGCCCCACAACCTCTACCCACGGCAATGACCCCCGATCACCCGAAGGCACTGGCGAAGCTGCTCCACCGTCCCGGCATCCTGAAGATCTTCCGTGCGAACCTGAATATGCCCGTTACGCCGCTGGAAGAGCTCCATCGCTCGCCGCCGTCCCGCGCCATCGCGGAGGCCATCGTCCCCATCCTGGACTATCTCGACGAGGAAAACCCCTACCTGTTGACCTACCGCTTCGGCCCCCAGGAGGGGGAGGCGATGCGCCTGGGCTTGGAGGAGCTGCTGGACGTGGCCCGATGGGCGACGGGTGAGAATCTCTCTCTCACCGTGAGACCCATCCGCCGCTATTACGATCCCCAACGTGATGAGGAGGTCGTACAAATCGAGCAAGGGACCTTTGAGGCGTGGATGTAATGAAGAGGGGATGAGGGGAATCTCGGTTTGGGGACTTGTTGGCTTGCGAGGAATGAGATCCCTCATTATGTTCGGGATGACATAGAACCTATTTTCGAGGAGGATCGGGGTGTTTCAATGGGATAACCTGGGACGCTGGCTCATCTTGCTCGGTCTGGGTATCGCAGCCCTGGGCGTTCTGCTGCTGGTCATTGGTAGGGTACCCCTCCTGAACTGGTTGGGACGGTTGCCCGGCGATATCCGCTACGAGAGCGAAAACGGAAGAGTCTCCTGTTTCGTCCCCATCGTGAGCTCGCTGCTGCTCAGCCTGTTGTTGACCATCATCGTGAACGTCATCGTGCGGCTGCTCAACCGCTGATCCTCTCAGGAGTGGGGGCCAAATTTCACTACTCCTCGCTACTCCTCGCTTGACCTCAATTCGCCCCTGACCTATAATTTCCCCACGCTGGCTCGGGAGAGAGGTTGGCCCGGTATC
>JBNGDR010000358.1:0-2420 GCA_049975685.1 Anaerolineae bacterium | reverse complement strand
GTGGTGGTAAGCACGTCCACCGCTCCCGAGGGGCCATTGAGTGTGACCGTCCCTATCTTTTCTTTCCCCTGGAGCACCGTGAGGGGATTGCCCTGGGTCATACTCGTGAGGTAGACGTAGCGTCCAGGGTCCACGCCGATATCAAAGGCGTTGCCCACCTCCAGCGACGAGGTGATCTGGGCGCCATCAAGGATCCAGATTTTGCCCAGATCGTCCAGTACATATCCGTACCTGCCGGGATCGACACCCGTGCGGTTGGGGCGACTATTGAAGCCCGTGTCCTGGACGGCAATGACGTAGGGCGGTGTCTTCTCCACGGCCAGCACAGTCATGAAGAGTACGACGCCCGCGAGGAGCGCCAATCCGATGGCCCAACTTAGGTGTGTCCAGCGTTTGCTCATCTCTGCCTCCTTGGGAAATACAGGGATCAGGGACCGGTGACCTGGGATCAGGGATTAGTCTACCAGACGTCTTGTCTGATCCAGTTTTTGGGTTATAGGTGGTGTGGTTTGCCACATGAATACTCCATGAAAATGCGGTGAGCCCAGAGCAGTAAGCAGGAATCTGAGGCCTAGGATTTGAGAGCAAATCCCCAGCCTACTGAACGTCCCGCCTGCTCGGATATTTCGTGAATCGTCGGTGTGGGAACTCCTGGTGAGGATGTGCATAATGTTACCGTTTTCTAACATGAGGTATTATACCACAGTGTTGCGGTTGACGCTGTGATGGGTTGTGTTACAATGCCTTCGCTTTGGCAGAGGTGAACGAATAGCCTATAGTGAGGAAGTGATTCAACTATGTTCAAAAAAACGTCTATCGTCCTGGGTCTGGCACTCGCGCTTGTACTGATAGGCGCGCTTGTTGTCCCATCCGTCCTGCCGGCCCAGGCACAACAGCAGAATCTACTGACGAATCCCAACTTTGAGCCCCCCTACGAAAACGGTGTGGCTAATGGTTGGGCTGCCTGGTACGAGGATAGCGGTGAGCTCTGCAACACAAAACCCGACGACTGGAATTTCGTCTGTCGTCCCAGCTGGGGCGAGGAGCTGGACTACAATAACTATGGTTTGACCCTTGGTGGTTCATCCCAGCACGTCGGCGCACAGTATATTCCCTGGCACGCTGGTGTCTATCAGACCGTCAACGTTGAGCCTGGCACTCGGGTACGGTTCACGGTCTCCGGTTATTCCCGTTCTGCTAACGAAGGCGTACCGGCCCCCTCATACGGTGGCAATTGGATCCCTCGTATGCGTGTGGGGATCGACCCGGAGGGGCGGGGTAATTGGACCCAGGGCGTGACCTGGTCGGGCGAAAACAACACTACTGATAGCTGGCAGCAGCTCTCCATCGAAGCGACAGCCGGAGCCAGTGGTAAGGTGACGGTTTTCGTCTCCAGTGAATTCCGATATGCTGTGCCGACGGCTCACCAGGATAGCTGGTGGGACAACGCCGTCCTGGAGTCTGTGCAGCCGCCTGCAACGCCTACACCGACCCCCCGGCCCACCTCGGCCGTGCCACCCACGCCGCGCGCTACGTCGACCCCGCGCCCTGACGGCGCTGTCGTCCACGTCGTGCAATCGGGGGATACGCTCTACGGCATCGCACTCCAATATGACGTCCCCGTCGATCAGATTCGGCGTCTCAACGAGGGGAGTATTGGATCTGACTCTATCCTTGTAGTCGGCCAGGAGCTGGTGATCGCTATACCCGAGGTTACCCCAACACCTACGCCGGCCCCGACAGAGGAGGCAACGGCTGAGCCCACGGTTGAGCCCAGCCCCGGCGAGGAGACTCCCGAAGCCCCAACCGGCGACATGGCTTCCTTCTGTGTGAGTGCCTATCACGATCGCAACGGCGATATGATCCCGCAATCGGAGGCCGAGGAGCTGTTACCCAACGTCTCGGTGACCTTGGTCGGCACCGACGGCCCGGCCGGAACGTATACTACCGACGGTATCAGTGAGCCCTATTGCTTCCAGAACCTGCCCCCCGGCAATTACGTCCTGCGTCAGACTGCGCCTGTTGGTTACAGAACCTCTGGCCCCAGTGAGTGGGGCGTTGTCCTCGGTGCAGGAGAGGTCTCCTCTCTGCAGCTGGCCTACGTTCGAAGTGATGAGCCCACCGAGAGCCCAGACGCACCGACAGAGGAGTCGACGTCTGAGACACCAGCGGAGGAGGCCGAGGAGGGTGGTTTGAACAACGTATTGAATCTCGTGATTCGCGTGAGCGGGATTATCGTCCTCGTCCTGGCCCTCGTAGTAGGGGGGCTTTTCATCGTCTCCCGCCGCCGCTAAGGGCTCGTAAAAGAATAACTTCCCACGCCATTGAAAGGTGATCTACTCAAAGGGTGCTTTCGCTATCGAAATTCGTGAGCCTCAAACGTTTTTGGCAGTTGCTTTCAATACTATCCGGGTTGTGCA
>JBNGDR010000357.1:0-2452 GCA_049975685.1 Anaerolineae bacterium | reverse complement strand
AAATATAGTGAGTGGTGAGCAGGGATCCGGAAGTAGGAGTTAGTCTAAATGGATGCGCGTGCGTGTGCACCGTCGCGGGACGTCGCCCAGGTCCAGTGCCTTGAGTAATTCGTCGGGGCGGCCCGTTGCACCGGGGAGGGCGGTGAGACGCATTTCAAGGGCTGTGGTCCAATCCTGGTAGTCCTCACCAGATCCCTCGGGGATCAGATTCTCCAGGGTAAGGCTCTCTACCAGAGGACGCAGATCGTATTTCTTGTGGCGTCTGCGCCCGCGCTTGGGGCGCAGTACCGATTCCGATGCCAGGAAAGCCTCGACGGCCTTGCTCACTCGCTCCGGCGCGACATCGCGCAGCAGCACCCGGTACTCCGTCGCCAGCACCCGTTCGAAGAGGGCTGGCTCGTCCTCGTGCGCGGCCTCGATCGCCACCACAATGAGATCCTCGGGCGTCTTGCCTGCCAGGGCGGAGGTGATGCGCGCGGAATTCCAGGGCTCCTCCAGCCATATATCCAGCCACTCCGCGTCGCCGCCGCACCCGGTGGGCAGCGGGAGGGCAAACTGCATCTTGGGTCGTGGATTGTAGCCCTGGCTGTAGCGCAGCGGGATACGGGCGCGACGTAGAGTCCGCTCCCAGACTCGTCCCAGGTCCAGGACCGAGACGTGGGCGAGGGTACGCCGGGTGGCGAAGGTGATACGGTGGCGAAGGGTGAGTTCTGTGTTCTCGTTTTCGTCGGGGCTCATACGCTCTCTCCAGGATTAGCTTGGGCAGCGCCAGGCGTCGGTGCACAGGTCGGGGTAATTGGCCAGGATGCCACAGCCGTGACATTGCCCCTGACAATCATTGAGGAACGTGCCCCGTTCACTACGCCGGTAATCTCGTCGCAGGAATGTCTTCTCCACACCACTGTGGAGGTGGTCCCAGGGGAAAACTTCGTCCTCGTCGCGCTCGCGATAGAGATAGAAATCCAGAAAGGCCTGCATGGAGACAAAGTGCTCGGTGCTCAGCTCCTGGATGGCCTGTTCCCAGGCATCGAGATCCCACCACTCATCCCAGGCGTCGAAGCGGGCGCCTAACTGCCAGGCTCTTTCGATGACGGCGTTGAGGCGGCGATCGCCCCGGGCAAGCAGCGTCTCCAGACGGGTGCCAGGATACTTGTTCCAGGAGAGTCGCATGCCCCGCCCTCGCAGGTGGCGGTGGAGATAGTCCAGGCGCCGCTCGATCACGACCTCACTGGCCAGCGGCTCCCACTGGAAGACGGTGTGGGGTTTGGGTACGAAGGTGCTTGCGCTTACATGAACCTCCGTCTTGCGCCCGCCCAGCCGTCGACCGATGCGACGTACCTCATGGGCCAGATCGGCAATAGCGACGATGTCCTCGTCGGTCTCGCCCGGCAGGCCGATCATGAAGTAGAGTTTGATGGTGCGCCAACCCCGTTCAAAGACCTCTTCCGCTATCTGGAGTAGATCTTCGTTAGTTATCTCCTTGTTGATGCGGCGGCGCAGATCCTCGGTGGCAGCCTCGGGCGCGAAGGTGAAGCCCGATTTGCGGCTGCCACGCAACCCATCCGCCAGCTCGACGGAGAAGGCATCGATGCGGAGGCTGGGCAGCGAGAAGCCCAGGTGGCGATCCTCAAAGCGCTCCTGGAGCGTCTGCAATAGAGGCGCGATGTCCGGGTGATCGGCAGAGGAGAGAGAGAGGAAAGCGATCTCCTCGTAGCCGGTCGCGTTGGTCATGGCCTCAACGCTTTCGATTATCTCGGCAGCCGGACGCTGGCGGACGGGCCGGGTGATGTAGCCGGCCTGACAGAAGCGGCAGCCCCGCGTGCACCCGCGCTGGATCTCGACCACCCCCCGGTCGTGGACGATCTGGATGCTGGGCACCAGCTGTTTGATGGGGGTAGGGGGCAGCCTGGGGACAATGCGCTTTCTGACCACGGGTGGCGCATCGGACACCGTGGGTACGACGGTGGCGATCTGGTTTGTCTCGGTGTAGGTGACCTTGTAAAAGCGAGGGACGTAAAGTCCCTCTACGCTCGCCAGGACGCGGAGCTGGTCTTCACGGGGTAGATCTCCTGTCTGCCGGAGCACTTTCACCACCTCAAGCATGATCTCCTCGCCCTCACCGATGACGAAGGCATCGAAGAAATCGCTGACGGGTTCCGGGTTGAAGGTGCCGTGGCCGCCACCGATAACGAGAGGATGGCGTTCGTCGCGCTCAAGGGAGCGTAGGGGCAGTCCAGCCAGATCGAGAAGCTCCAGAATGTTGGTGAAGAGCTGCTCGTAGGCGGTGCTCACGCCGAGGAGATCGAAGCTGGCGACAGGGCGATAGCTCTCCAGGGCATAGAGAGGAATCTCCGCCGCTCGCAGCTGGGCGATCATATCCGGGGCGGGGAGATACGTGCGCTCGGCCAGGACATCCGGCTGGCGGTTGAGCAGATCGTAGAGGATGGCGAGG
>JBNGDR010000356.1:0-2453 GCA_049975685.1 Anaerolineae bacterium | reverse complement strand
ACCTGGGCAACGAAAACACCGCCAGCATTCTGTCCCAGGCAACCGCTGAGGGTCGTACATCTCTTCAGAAACGACAGATCGTGGTCACACAGTTACAGGAACAGCTGGACCGGTCCATCGCGCCGTTAAACGCTCAACTTGAAGAAGCCCACGTCACCGGTGAGTTACTATCCCAACGCGACCTGTGGATCATCAATGCACTCGCGCTAGAGGCCCGCCCTGGCCTCATCCGGAAGCTACAAAACTTACCCTATGTAACCCAGATCAGTCTGGATCGTGTGCAGCAGTACGTCGAACCTCTTGTGCAGGACCAACCCCTGACCCTGGAGGAAGCAGCGTGGGGCATCGAGCACATCGGTGCACCTCGCGTCTGGCAGACTCTGGCGATCTCAGGAACGGGGGCCGTCGTTGCAGGCATGGACACCGGCGTCGATTGGCAGCATCCCGCGCTGGCGGACAACTACCGTGGTAACCTGGGACGGGGATTAATCAACCATCACGGGGCCTGGTTCGACGCCGTCAACAACGGCATCTACCCCTACGACGACCACGGGCACGGTACCCACACACTTGGTACCGCCGCAGGACATAAGAATATCGGCGTGGCACCCGGTGCCCGATGGATTGGGGTCAAGGTCCTCACCAGCTCCGGCGCAGGCTTCGATTCGGATATTCACGCGGGCTTTCAATGGCTCCTGGCCCCCGGAGGCGATCCCCAGCTGGCCCCCGATGTCGTCGTCTGTTCCTGGGGTTCCACAAACTCAGCCAATACCATCTTTCAGGAGGACGTTGAGGCGTTGGTGGCGGCGGATATCTTCCCAATATTTGCGGTGGGCAACGAGGGTCCTACACAGGGCTCCCTCCGCTCCCCAGCCAGTCTGCCCGGCATCTTTGCCGTGGGTGCCAGCGATCCTTACGACCAGGTAGCCAGATTCTCCGGTCGGGGGCCTTCACCCTGGGGGGAGGTCAAACCCTACGTCGTCGCCCCCGGTGTCCAGATCCTTTCGGCAGCCCCAGGCGGCATCTACGTTGAAAACCAGGGAACCTCGATGGCCACGCCTCACGTCGCCGGCGTCGCTGCGCTCATGCGCGGGATCAGCGCGACCCTGCCCGTCAAGGCGCTGGCGCGTGTTATCACGGAGACAGCCACGCCACTCACCAGCACCCTACCCAACAACAACAGCGGCTGGGGGCGCGTCGACGCCTACGCGGCCCTCCTGGCCCTCACCCACCCCGGCGTCCTATCCGGCACGGTACAGGATACCTCTGGCCCCCTTGCCGATGCGGAGGTGCGGGCCGAACCGCGCGGCACGAATAACGTCGCCCGCATCACCACCGACGCCAGAGGATACTACGAGATGGCCCTGGGTGCTGACATCTACGACCTTACAGCGACCGCCTTTGGACACGGAGCCAAAACCGTCTGGAGTGTACAGATAACGACAGACACTGTACGGCGCGTCGATTTCATCTTGCCCACCCTGCCCGCGGGGCGCCTCCAGGGCCATGTCGCCGTCATGCCTTCAGGGACACCCCCCACGCGGCCCGTCACCCTCCGGGTGCTGGGCACGCCAGTGACTGCAACGTTATTGAGCCAGGGACGCTACTCAATCGACCTACCGTCTGATGAATACGTCGTCGAGGTACGCGGCAATGGCTACCGCGTCGTCACCGCCTCAGTTGAGATATCCACAGACACGACGACCACCCACGACTTCTCGCTATCTCCAGCACCGACACTATTGCTGATCGACGAGGGAGCCTGGTATTACCAGAGCCAGATCACCTATTGGCGGGACGCTCTGAACGCACTGAACTACACCTACGACGAAATGGCCATCATAGATCCTCCGGTCAACGAGGAATTCGCTGCGCACGTAGCTGATTACGACGTACTCCTCTGGTCGTCACCCATCGGCTCCCCAGGCCTGGTAGGGGCAGGGGAAGTCCTAACGGACTATCTGGCCTCAGGCGGACGTCTATTTCTGAGCGGGCAGGACGTAGCTTACCTCGACAGCGGGGTAGCATCTTATGTTCCAGGCCAGGCCTATTTGCATGACCACCTAAGTGCACGGCTTCTATCGGATAACGCCCCTACCCGCTCGCTGGTGGGCTCAGGCCCCTTCGCCGGGTTGAATCTCACTATAAGCGGAGGGACGGGCGCCGACAACCAGCGCTATCCTGACGAGGTCGAGGTACGCGACCCGGATCTTGCCCAGGAGGTGTGGAGCTACACAGACAACGAGGGCGGAGGACTCGCCGCGCACGTCTGTGCTCCCTATCGCGCCCTCTTCTTCTCCTTCGGTTACGAGGCTATCGCAGATTCAGAGACCCGACGAGAGGTCATGGCGCGTGCGCTGGACTGGCTCGCGCTCCCTCCCCCTGCCGAGGGGTTGAGGATTACCTACGAGTCAGGACCTCGTATCGGCCTGCCGGGGGAGCAGATGACCCAC
>JBNGDR010000355.1:0-2473 GCA_049975685.1 Anaerolineae bacterium | reverse complement strand
CGCGAGTTGCTGCGCAAGGAACTGGATGTTCTCCCGGCCCCAGAGACCGAGAAACTCTATCAGGTGCTGCACCGGCGCGCCAGCCCCGTCACCGTGAGATCGGAAATACACCTGCCCACGCTGGCCCGCGCCCCGCTGCCCGACTTGAACGTGCCGCCCCTCGTTGGGCGCGACGTTGAGCGCGCGGCTCTCCTGGATCACCTGGAAAGCGCCGCCCGAGGGCACGGAGAACTACTCCTGTTGGAGGGCGAACCCGGCATCGGGAAGAGCCGCCTTGTCGAAGAGACCATCGCGGGCGCCCGCTGGCGCAACATCGACACGATCCGGGCAGAGACGGAGGCAGATAACTCATCCTCGTACGGTCCTTTACTGGCAGTGTTGTCTCAAGAGCTGACCCCGCTTCGCCTGCGACAGCTGGGACAGATCGTCGCTCCCGATGTGCTGTGGGCCCTGAGTCCGCTTCTACCCGGTATCAGTGCCAGGCTAGAGGACCCGTCTCCTCTCGCAGATCTACCACCTCCAGAAGCGCACGCTCGATTACAAAGAGCCCTTGTTACTGTCATCCTGGGTCTCTCTCGCATCAAACCTCGCCTCTGGGTGCTGGAAGATATCCAATGGATCGATGCCGAGACTCTCGCGCTTCTGCCGCGGCTGTATCCCGCTCTCGTAGAGAGCAGAACCCTCCTCCTGATCACCGGGCGCTGCGCGGAACTACGGGCTCGATCCGTAGTCTGGGACATGCTCCAGACATTGGATAAGGCACGACCCTTCCCTCGCTATACCCTCTCCCGTCTGGGGAAGGATGCCATCATCGATCTGCTGGAACGGCTGCTCGATGAGGACTCCACAGAATTGGCGGAACGGCTGCTGCAGGAAAGCGGGGGTGTCCCTCTTTACATCGTGGAGATACTCAAGGCCTGGCGGGATGAGGGCTGTCTTCTGCCCACAGAGCGCGGAAGGTGGCGCTGGGAAGGAAAGCCACCGGAGAGATTATCGATCCACCTGGGTGAGAAGATCATCGATCGCCGTCTTACTCGCCTCTCCCCGGACGCCGAGGCAGTTTTGAAGAGCGCGGCCGTCATTGGGACGGAGGTGGATTTTGACCTCCTGGCCGATGTCTGCGCCCTCTCGGAAGCAGGACCGGACGCGACCCGTCCCGAGCGGTATCTCCGAGCCACCGACGAGCTCCTTGGGCTGGGTTTTCTGAGCGAGACGGAGGTCGGCTACCGTTTCAGCCACGAGCAGATCCGCCATGTCGTCCACGACCGGCTGTCCATCGCGGAGCGCCAAGGACTCCATCACCGCGTTGCCGTATCCCTGGAGGAACACCACCCCGAAGAGTTTCGGGCGCTGGCCCGGCACTTCGCTATTGCCGGATTGCGCTCCCCCGCCCTCCACTATCTGAACAAGGCCATCGAGCAGGCCCGAGCGGTCTTCGCCCACCGCACGGCCTTGACCTGCTATCAAGATCTTCTGGCACTGTTGATACACCCTGAAGATCGCGCCACTCGCTACGACGTGCTAGGCGGACGTGCCGAGGTACTCGGTTGGATAGGTGACCGCGACGCACAGGGGCACGATCTGGAGGAAATGTTGCATCTGGCCCGCGAACTCTCCGATGAGGCCCGCGTCGCAGCCGCACTGCACCGGCGGAGCGAGTGGCACCGTATCCAGGGACGCTATGAAGCGGCCCAGGAGGATGCTCGGGCGGCGTTGGTGGTATATGAGCGTTTGGGAGATGAGAAAGGCCGGGCCGCTCTGTTGGGCCAGCTAGGTCGCAACCTCCTCGATGCCGAGAACGATCCTGAGGCTATCCGATGTCTTCAAAAAGCTTTACCCATCCACGAGGCTGCGGACGACCTCGTTGGTCAGATCCGGTGTCTCATGGGGTTGGCCCGCGCCGCACAGAACCGGGGCGATCTCTCACAAGCACAGAACTATTGTGAACGCAGTCTGGCCCTGGCGAAAACCACCCAAGATCCCCGCTGGATCAGTTATACCCTCTCAAGTGTGGGCTTGGGTTATATCGATCTGGGCGACATGGACGCCGCCGAGACCTATCTACGTCAGGCTTTGGATCTGGCAAAGAGGAGTCAAGGAAAGCGGCGGGTGGCCATCACACGCGTTCGCCTGGCCCACGTCGCCCTCCAGCGTGGCGATTTTGAAGCCGCCCACCACCGTCTCCAGACCGCTCTGCAAACACTCCATGACGTGCAGGACGTATCCTGGGAAGGATACGCACTGAGTCTTTTGGGAGAGATAGATCTTCTGCGCGGCAAAATCATCGTCGCGAAAGAAAGCCTGGAAGCCGCCTACCAACGTCACCAGGCACTGGGCGAACACGACTATGCTGCCATCGATCTATCGTACCTGGCATTGGTAGAGCTGGCTCTGGGGAATGAAGAGACCGCCTGGCAGTACAGCCAAGAGGTCATTACCAAGGCCAGGGCGGAATGGCCGGGAACAACTTGCC
>JBNGDR010000354.1:0-2492 GCA_049975685.1 Anaerolineae bacterium | reverse complement strand
GCCTCGGTCCGTTCATTGAGCCGGGCCTCAAATTCCTGCCGCACCGCCTCTCTAGCTTCCTCGGCAACCTCTTTCTGCTCGGCAAGCTGGCCTTCCAGCTGATCAATACGCTGTTGAGCCGCTCGCTCCAACATCTCGGTCCGCTCCTGCTCCTGCTCTTCCAGACGCTTGAGAGCTCGCTGACGCGACTCCTCATCAACGCTGATGACGATATACTGGGCAAAGTAAAGGACCCGATCCAGGTTCCGCTTGCTGATATCCAGGAGGATGCTCAGATGACTTGGAACCCGGCGCGTGTACCAGATGTGAGCCACAGGTGCGGCCAGGGTGATGTGCCCCATACGTTCCCGGCGGACCGAAGAACGCGTCACCTCCACCCCACATTTATCACAGATGATGCCCCGGTAGCGAATACCTTTGTATTTACCACAGTAACACTGATAATCGCGGCTGGGGCCGAAGATTGCTTCACAAAACAACCCGTCCTTCTCTGGACGAAGCCGACGGTAGTTGATGGTTTCGGGTTTAGTAACCTCGCCGTAAGACCATGAAAGGATATCGTCCGGCGAAGCGAGGCCAATTCGAAGCGCCTTGAAAGTCCGCGCCTCTGTCATACGTTCGTCTCTCTTCATATTCTCCTCTCCAGGTGCCATGACCAAAATTTATCGGGGAGGTCATGGGGAAGCCCGACTTTCTATGCAGCACAAAAGAAGCGTCTGAGCGTTTTCTCTCCCAACGTCTCAGCGCTTCTGAAAATTCTGGTAAGAGCCAGCATCTGTGCGGACATTATAATCCAGTCTGTTAAAAAGTCAATGGAAATCCGAAAAAAAAGGATACGTTCGAGTATCCAAATTTCGGCTTGTGACACCCACACTTTGGAGTATACTGAGAACAACATAACGCCACCAGGAGGTTACCCATGCGCTTTGAACGCTCCGCAGGTATTCTACTGCATCCCACGTCGCTGCCGGGTCGCTTTGGCGTCGGAGATCTGGGGGACGCTGCCTACACTTTCGTTGATTTCCTCACCGAAAGCGGGCAGAAGCTGTGGCAAATCCTACCACTGGGGCCGACGGGTTACGGTGATTCGCCCTATCAATGCTTCTCCGCCTTTGCCGGAAACCCTCTGCTCATCGATTTTGAAGAATTGCGCGAGGAAGGGGACATCACAACTGAGGATCTGGCTGAGACACCGGATTTCCCCAACGCTCACGTGGATTATGGGCCCGTTATCTCCTTCAAGTTCGCTGTGCTGCGTCGCGCAGCTCGCAACTTCCGAAAGCGGCAACCTTCGGAGCGCTGGGCGGAATTCGAGCAATTCTGCGCGGAAAACGCCGACTGGCTGGATGACTTCGCACTCTTCATGGCGCTCAAGGATGCCCACGGCGGGGCGGTCTGGAATACCTGGGAATGGGAGTTGACCTCTCGACAACCAGAAGCGTTGGCAGCCTGGCGTGATCGCCTGGATGAGACAGTCTTTGCCCACCGCTATTTCCAGTTCCGTTTCTTCCGCCAATGGCGTGCCGTCAAGAAATATGCCAACGATCACGACATCAAGATCGTCGGCGACATTCCCATTTTCGTGGCTTACGACAGCGTCGACGTCTGGGCCAACCCGAATCTTTTCAAACTGGATGAGGATTTCCTCCCTACAGCGGTAGCCGGCGTGCCGCCCGACTACTTCAGTCCCACGGGACAACTCTGGGGCAACCCCCTCTACCATTGGGATCGCATGGCAGAGGAGGGATATCCCTGGTGGATCGCCCGCTTCCAGCAGATGCTGACCGTGGTGGATATTATCCGGCTTGATCACTTCAGGGGTTTCGAAGCTTACTGGTCGGTACCCGCTGGCGAGACCACCGCCGTCAATGGTCAATGGGTCAAGGGCCCTAGTGAGGACTTCTTCAGTGCCTTGAAGAACGCCCTGGGTGAGCTACCCATCATCGCCGAAGATCTGGGATTCATGACCGAAGAGGTACGCCAGCTGCGCCGCCAGTTCAAGTTTCCCGGCATGAATATATTACAGTTCGCCTTCAGCACCGACGCCCGGAACGACTATCTACCTCACAACTACAAAGATCCCAACACCGTTGTCTACACCGGAACCCACGATAACGACACGACGATAGGCTGGTACGAGAAGATCGATCAGAGGCAACGCGATTTCCTGCACAGATACCTGGGGCCAGCGGGCGAACCCATCAACTGGGCACTCATCCGACTGGCACAGCGTTCAGTGGCGGATCTCGCCATTGTGCCTCTACAGGATGTGATGGGTCTGGGTAGTGAGGGGCGGATGAACACCCCGGCGGAGGCGAGCGGCAACTGGAGCTGGCGTTTCACGTTCGATCATCTATATCCGGAATACAAAGAACGGTTGGAGAACATGGCCCTCTCCTACCGGCGCAAGGAGCCCAAGGAGAAGGTAGATAGACCCGAATACATGTAACGACGATTCCGATGCGCCAGAGAGCCCCGGCAGTACTGCCGGG
>JBNGDR010000353.1:0-2499 GCA_049975685.1 Anaerolineae bacterium | reverse complement strand
TCCTCTCTGCCCGACGGTTCCTACGGCGGTATGCCCGCCGGGGTACTCATCTCATTGGGGAACCGGAAGATCTATCATGCGGGGGATACGGGCCTCTTCGCCAGCATGAGCCTCATTGGGGAAGAGGGGGTGAACGTGGCCCTGCTCCCCATCGGTGACAACTATACCATGGGACCCGACGATGCTCTGCGCGCCGTCAAGCTCTTGAAGCCCCGCGTCGTCATCCCCATGCACTACGAGACCTGGGATCTCATCGCCCAGGATCCTTACGAATGGGCCGAGCGTGTTCGTGCCGAGACCAGTTCCGAGCCGGTCGTGCTCAGCCCTGGAGAGCTCTATATCGTGGAGTGATTATGAACGATCCCATGACCAACCGCGCTGCCGAATTGTTGCGACGAGACCAGGATAGCTTCGTACCGCTGGACCGTCTCTACGCAGCGCTGACCAGTGAAGGGCTGATGGCCTGGGTCGACCCGGTCATCTTTCGCCGTTTGCTCGAGAGCGACCCGCGCTTCGAGGTGCTCGATGGGTTGAGCGAGAACCTCTTCCCTGATGCGGCCGTAACTGCCAGCGGGCTGGATGTCCTGGACTTCCTCAATGGGCCCTGGGTTATCCTGCAGGAGCGCAATCTGTCCCCGTTGGACGTGATGACGGATATTCTGCATCACCTGCAGCGTATGAACGAGACCCTGGAGATCGCCTGGTCGTCCCTCGCCGACGCGCCTGAGACCGGGGAGACGAAGGCCGACCTCCTCAATATGTTGCTGCTGGGTGATCTTCTGGAGCGGCAGATCCGGGACGCTCTCTTCCAGATCCTTCAGGAGCATCTGGAAGACACCTTCGCGCTGAACGGCTTCGAAGACCTGAACGGCAATGCCTCATGAGGTGGCGCCGAATTCGACGCCTGGCGGCGCTGCTGCTGGCGCTGCTCACCGCGCTCATAGGGTGTGGGAACGCGGCCGACACGCTGGAGCAGCTCCGGGCAATGGGGACCCTGCGGGTGGCCATCGACCCCTCCTTTCCGCCCTTCGCCTACATCGATGAGGATGGGACCATCCGGGGCCTGGATGCGGATCTGGCCCACGAGCTGGGGCGACGCCTGGATCTGGAGATCCATTTCGTTGTCACCGGCTGGGATGGTCTCTACGATGCCCTCACGGCCGGACAGGCGGAGATCATCATCTCCGCCCTCTATCCAGACCCCACGCGCACCCGCGACTTTGCCTTCAGCCGGCCCTATTTCAACGCCGGTTCGGTGCTCGTGGTCCCCCAGGGCTCGCCCATCGAGGAGATAGCGGATCTGACCGGGCGGCCAATCGGCGTCGTTCTGGGGACCGAGGGGCACATGGAGGCCCTTGGCTGGGAGGAGGTGCTGGTGCCGCCGCCCACCATCGTGCAATACGAGAGCGCCGAGGCCGCGCTGGACAACCTCACCGCGGAGAATGTGGAGGCCATCGTCGTGGACAACCTCGCGGCTCAGACGGCCAAGAACCGTGGGATGAACCTTGATATCCTCCAGCCTCCGCTGACCGACGAGCCTTTCGTCGTCGTCACCCGCCTGGAAGATGAGGACTTGACGGAGGTCATCGACGACCAGCTCGCTGCCATGATCCAGGATGGTACCCTGGAGACCCTTCACAACCGGTGGATGCAGTGAGCGCCTTTCGTGAAGCTGTGAGGTGGGGATGATTCCGCTCTGGCGCTGGGAGATCCCCTTCATCGCGTGGCTGCAACAGGGCCACCCAGTTCTGACGCCCTTCTTTCTCGTTGTGACCAACGTGGGGGGCACGCCGGGCATGGTGCTTCTGGGATTGCTCCTCTACTGGTGCATTGATAGACACTCGGGTTCAGAGCTGTTCCTGACCCTGGGTGCGATCCAGAGCCTCAATCTCTGGCTCAAGACCTTCTTCCGCTCACCCCGCCCCTTTCGATACAGTACGAGGATTCGGAATTTTAGCAACGGTCACGGCTTCGGTTTTCCCTCGGGGCATACCGTCAACGCTGTCGTGCTGTGGCTCTACCTGGCGCTGCAACTCCGCCGGGGGTGGTTCTGGATCGCCGGTGGCCTCTTCGCGCTGGCCGTGGCACTCTCGCGCGTCTATCTGGGCGTCCATTTCGTCATAGACATTCTCGGCGGCTTCGCCGTGGGGCTCCTGGGGCTCTTCCTCTACCTCGGTGTGGGGCGTTACCTGCCCTCTCACCTGCCGGAGAGTCTTGTCTTTCAGGCGGCCTTGCTCCTGCTCCTTGGCTTCCTCGCCACTCTCTTTCGACCTGCGGACGTGGATTTTGTGCTTGCTACTACGGGTTTGACCTGGGGGGCGCTGGGGATGTTGCTGGAGCGACATTTCGTCGGCTTCAACACCACCGGTTCCTGGCAACGGCGGGCGCTCCGTCTACCTGTGGGTATCCTGGGCGGTTTCATTCTCTGGTGGAGCACGACGCTCCTCGCCGACCTGGCCCCACCCTTGCCCGATACCCTCTCCTTCCTGGATCTCAGCC
>JBNGDR010000352.1:0-2520 GCA_049975685.1 Anaerolineae bacterium | reverse complement strand
CTCTCTTTCTACTTCATCGCGCGTGCCATTATTCAATTCCCGGGTTTCTTTGCCGTCTTCCGGCTCTTCTTCCGGGCCCTGCAGCGTCTGGACTACGAACAGCTCCTCGTCCTCTTATTGAGCCTGGCTCCTCTCGCCTTTCAGACGGTGGCTATTCTGTTGCTCCGCCGCTGGGGTGGTGCCCGCACCGGGGTAGGTGAGGCGCTGGGCAGTGTCTTTGGATTGGGGCTGGGGCTCTATCTGACGGAGGGTCTGGTCTTTCTGGTGGGATTGCTGCTCTACCGGCGGTTGGGGTTCGCCCTGTGGCCTCTCTTCCGCCCAACCTTTGACCGGCGTATCGCTGGGCGCATGTTGAGTTTTGGGCTGCGGATGGCCCTGGGCTCCCTCGTCGTGCCGGTGGCGTATTTCGTCCAGGCGGCGTTACTCTCCGGCTTTCTGCCCGACTACGGGGAGGTGGGCGGCGCATGGTCCATCGCGCTCTCGTTGTTCCCCGTCTACGAGGTGCTCGCCATCGGTCTCTACAATGGGTTGATGCCCGCCGTCGCCGCCGCCTTTACCCAGGGTTACCGGACGTTGACCCGTTATTACGCGAGCCAGGGATTGCGCTACGGTATGTGGTTCAGCCTCTTCTTCCTGGCGACAGCCGGCGCCCTGGGCGACCGCTTTGTTCTGGGGTTGCTGGGAGAGCGCTATGCCGGCGCAGCGGAGATGGTGGGGCCGTTGCTCATCTGGGGGGCACTGCAGTGGTTGCCCTGGTCCGCTGAAGCCGTTCTCGTCGGCGTAGGTCGTCCCGCTCTGCGATCGGCACTGTTGGTGAGCGAGTATCTGGTGCGGTTCGGCCTGCTCCTCATCGTGCGGTTGGAGTACGGCATCTGGGGACTGGTGGCGGCCTTCGCACTGGCTTCGCTCCTGCGGGGGCTTCTGGGTTGGCTCCTCGTACAGCGGCTGGTAGTCAACGTGCGCCTACCTTTCTGGCAGATGGCGGTGGCACCTGCGGGCGCGGCCCTCGTCGTTTACAATCTGCTACGGGGGGTAGGGGATATTTATTGGCAGCCCGATGTCGGCGTGACGCTTATCTTCTCGATACTCGTGCTGTTGCCCGCCTTACCCCTCTACGGCTTCTTCACCGCGTTTCTCGGCGGTTGGGACGATGAGGGATTGGCGGAGCTACGCCGGGCCGTTGCCATCAGCGGGTTGGGTATTCCCCTGGGGCGTTTGCTCTACGAAGCGGTGCATCTGGGGGCCCGGCTTTCCCCCCTGCACGGGCTCTTTTCTCACCAATTGTACCGGTGGGCCGACGAGGAGGCCGAGGCTCTCACCCTCCGCCGTCCCGTAATTCGCTGACAATACCGGGTTCCAGCTGCACCTCCACCCCCGATTCGGTGAAGTGGTAACTTCCAAAGACCGGCGCTCCCGGCTCCAGGATCCTCGGTAGGAGCTGGTGCAGATCCTCGACGAGAGGCAGGTCGTAGAGTTTCTCCTCATCCACCCAGACCGGTTCTCCCTCTTCTGAGGCTGTGGGGTGGCCTTCCCCTGTGGTGCCTACGAAGACGAAGAGCATCACACCTGGTGGCTCGGGCAGGGTCACATGGACGATGGCCCGCAGCTTCAGCGCATTGACCTGAAGTCCTGCCTCTTCCCGAACCTCTCGCCGGGCGGCCTGATAGGGATTCTCACCCGCTTCGATGTGTCCGCCCAGCCCATTGTATTTCCCGGCCCATAGGCGTTTGTCGGGTGCCCCCTTGAGCAGTAGCAGTTGCCGCCCGCGCCGGAGGAAGACAAGCGTGCGTGGGATGACGGTATAGCGTTGAGATGGGGTACGTTGTTCTTCAGGGCGCATAGACATTGCCTCCGTAGACCATGATGAGGATGTGAACGGCTTCGAAGGTGAGCCAACGGCTGGGGCGGCCCATGCGCTCGACCTGGAAGGTGCCTGGAGCTGCCCGGATCTTGCGCCAGCGTCCCTCATCTGTCTGCATCTGGACGACGCGGCGCAAGAACTCGCGAAATCGAGGGTGCTGGTGCTGGGCGCTGTGGACGAGGGCGTGGCAGGTCTCCAGCAGGTCGGTCTCGTAGTAGCGGGGAAAATGCAGCTGGAGCCAACCTGCATCCCGCCCCGCAAAGTTGAAACCGTGGGTTAGCAACCGCTGGGTGAGTACCTCGACGGCGGCCTTGTCCTCGGGCGTGCGTCGCGAGAGTGGGATGCTGAGTAGCCCGTGCAATATCTTGACCAGCTCGGCGGGCGTGGCGCTCCCTACACTCTTGGTATCGCTGATCTCCGGACGGTGGTTGATGGCCTCTACCAGCAATTGGCCGGCGGTCTGGGTGCGTGGCTCCTCACCGAAGCCGAAATGCCACAGGATCTGCAAGGCCATGCCGGTATAGCAGAGCCAGGTCATCGGGCCTCCCCTCTCCGGGGCAAAACGCCCGTCACGGAGACGACCGTCACGCAGCAGGTTTTCGCAGGCCTTTTCGGCGAGAGGGAAGGCAGGGATACCCAGCTGGGTCAGCATGTAGAGG
>JBNGDR010000351.1:0-2521 GCA_049975685.1 Anaerolineae bacterium | reverse complement strand
CTTTGTAAAGCTCTTCAAAGGGTGTTACAAGGTCTTTCGCCACCGTGGTTGAAAACTCCTGAAGCCAGCGGTGAATGTAGGATCTGTCCATGTCTTGCTTGCGCAGTATTGAACGGACATCCTCCCAATCTCGTGGGCGTCCTGCCAGGGCTTTGTGTATGATTACGTCCTCGGGGGCAGCGAATTGAACCGGGGATCCTGCCACGTCCACAGTGTGGGCTCGATGGATGGCCTGTTGCTCGTAGGCCGTCCAGGAGAAGATGAAATCCACGCGTAAGCCACTTTCTTCATCCAGGGCCGGGAGGACCCACGTCTGTCGCACGAAGTCAGCCGGGTCATCCACCAGAAGGCGGAGCTCCATCGCTTCGACCATGCCCAGCACCTCCCCCAGCCGTTGCGGCGTTGTCCCCAGGGTAATGTCCACGTCGCGGGTCAATCGCGGCTCGCCGTAAAGCAGGACGGCTTGCCCACCGATGATCATGTAGGGCATATCGATCCGAGCGAGGTGGTCAGCGAGGTTCTTGAGGAGTTGTACGGACATAGGTGTTCACCGCCTTTGCAATACGCAGATCGACCTCCAGGCCTTCCAGGGGATCGTCCGGGGGCCAGACGCCCAGCGCCCGCGCCTCCGCCAACCAGGTGGCGAAGAGCTGTTGGTTCTTTTCCAGATCGGCGGGCATTTGCCGTTGGAATCTGGCTTCGAACGCTTCCCACGCTTCCCGATCCCGAATCATGACGCTCCTTCAGACCTGTGTTGATGCCTCTTCCTACGCCAGCGCTTCAATCTTGGTCTTTACCAACACGACGATGTGCTCGGCTAGTTTCACGGCGGCCCATTACTCTCGCGGTTGTGCAACAGAATAGCATAGAAGCGCAAAAGTTCAATTAGGCAAAGGATGAACGAGTGAACGAAAGAACGATAGAACGAATGAACGAAGGGACGAATGAGCGATGAAACGAGCCAACTCGCAACTTCACATTAATGTCAGTATTACTTAAGAATCTTTGCGTCCTTTGCGACTTGGCGTGAGGCTGCCCCTTCTTTCAGTGGAGCCATAGACTAGCACAGAAAACCAAAAATCTGTGAAAATCTGCGTCAAACAATCTGCGGATGAAATTAAAACCGCTGAACATCTGCGTCCTATGTGTTTTTGGGGATGGAGAAGGCCGCCCCCTCAGGGGGCGGCCTTGGGTGTGTGCGCGGGCGACGTTATTCCAGAAGGGAGATGAAGGGGAGGAAGACGTCGTACTCGCTGCGCACGGCGTATTCGAGCACGGTGGTGGCGGGGGCTGATTCGGCCGTCCCGCTCACCGCCTTGACCTCGTAGGTGACCAGGCCGTCGCTGACCCGGTGGTAGGGCACGGTGTGGGAGGTGCTGCCGGCGGGGAGGGTGGCGATAGGGGTGAAGGTGCCCTCGCCCTCGAACTTTTGGCCGATGACGTAGCCCGTCTCGCTCGCCGCGTTGTCCGTCCAGCTGAGGTCGATGGTGTTGTCCGCCTGCTGCTCGGCGCTCAGATCCGTCGGTGCTGCCAGGGTGAGGGCCTTGGTGGTCGCGCTGGCCGTGTTCGAATCGCCGGATTCGCCGCCGTCGTTCACCGCCCTGACCCGGTAGTAGTAGAGGGTATCGGCCGTGAGTTCCACGTCTTTGAAGGCCATCGTCGAGGGGGCGGTGCTGCCTGCCAGGGTGTAGGGGCCGCCGGCGCTCTCGCTGCGGTAGATGTTGAAGCCGCTCAGGATCTCGGCGTCGCTGCCGCCGTAGGTCCAGGTGAGAGCGATTGCTTCGCCCGAGAGGGCCGTGGCGTTGAGGTTGGCGGGGGCCTGGGGGGCGGAGGGCAGCGTCATGACGGCGTCGGAGTAGCCGTACTCGGAGTCATAACCGGCCGTGGCGGCCAGCTGGGTTCCGCCGCCGAAGCCGCCCTGCGCCTGGACGCGGACGTAGAAGAGGGTGCTGGGCGGGATCTGGGGCAGGGTCGTCTGGGTCGCGTCCGCCGGTGCGGTGGCCCACTGGACACAGGTGCCGGTGAGCTCGCAGACCTCCAGGTTGAAGTCCAGCTCGTTGTCGCTGTTGTCTTCCCAGCTGACCTCCACGTTCCACGGCTGGCCGGGCACGGGATTGGCGAGGACGTTGCTGGGGGCGGGGATCAGGTGGTCCGCCGTGACGCCGGCCAGGACGCCGTCGGAGCGGGTGACGTAGACGGCGTGGTTGGCGACGACGGGGGTGCTGCGCCCGTCGGTGCTGCCGCCGAGACCGATGGACCAGAGGGTGGCGCCGCTGCCCAGCGAGAGGGCGTAGAGATCGCCGCCGGTGGTCACGTAGAGCTGGTTGTTATCCAGGGCCGGGGAGGCCGGGATGGCCGTCCCCAGGTTGCGCTGCCAGAGCAGGGAGCCTCCGCGCACCGCGTAGAGGTAGCCCGAGGTGGTGCCCACGTAGACGGTGCCGTCCGGTCCCACCGCCGGGCGGCCGCTGATGGCGCCGGTCCCGTCGAAGGTCCATTGGGCGGGATCGGTGAGGTCGTCGAA
>JBNGDR010000350.1:0-2572 GCA_049975685.1 Anaerolineae bacterium | reverse complement strand
CCGTTGCCGGTCCAGTGGGCCTGGGCTCCGCGCAGGCGATTCAGGAACAGGGTGACGCCTGGGTTATCGGTGTGGACACCGATTGGACCTTCAGCGCGCCCGAGTACGAGGGTGTGGTCCTGACCAGCGTCGTGAAGCGCATGGATAACGCTGTCTACGATACCATTGAGTTGGTCATGGCCCCCGATTTCGATACATTCAGTGGCCCCTACGTGGGTACCCTGAATAACGACGGGGTGGGCATTTCGCCAGTGGCCGAAGGTGCGGTCTCACAGGATGTCCTGGATGAGGTAGAGAATATTCGCCAGGCTATCATTGACGGTGAGATTGACACCGGCTGGGACGCCTACCTGGCGGCCACCTCCGAGTAGCTCATTACCGGGCAGGGAGGCGGTGTTCGAAGGGAGACCGCCTCCCTTTTGACTTCGCTGACATGGATAAATTCAACGACGTGACACGTAGGGAATAGGTACGATTCCCTCGTGTCACACTTTTCTTTTTCGCTTTATTGAAACAGTCCCTTTCTCGATAAGTCCTTAGGAGGGATCTATGCCCCCAGTTCTGGAGTTGAAAGGTATAACTAAACGCTTCCCCGGCGTGCTGGCTAACGATCACGTCGATCTGACGCTGCACGAAGGGGAGATCCTCGCTCTTCTGGGTGAAAATGGGGCGGGCAAGAGTACATTGATGAACGTACTCTACGGTCTTTATACCCAGGACGAGGGCGAGATCTACGTCCGTGGTGATAGGGTGGAAATCCAGGATCCCAATGACGCCATTGACCTGGGGATCGGTATGGTGCACCAGCACTTCATGCTGATCCCGGTGCTGACGGTGGCGGAGAACGTGATGTTGGGGATGGAGTCTATCAAGAACGGCATCTTTCTGGATCGCGGAGACGCGGCTGAACGCATTCGCGACATCTCCGAACGCTACGGGTTGAAGGTCGATCCTCTGGCTATGGTTGGCGATCTGCCTGTAGGGTTACAGCAGCGGGTGGAGATCATCAAGTTGCTCTATCGCAACGCCGATATTCTCATTCTGGATGAGCCCACCGCTGTTCTCACGCCCCAGGAGGTGGAAAGCCTCTTTGAGGTCATTCGTTCGCTGGTCTCGCAGGGCAAGTCCGTTATCTTTATCTCTCATAAACTCAAGGAGGTCCTCGCCTTGGCCGACCGCGTTGAGGTGCTGCGCGGTGGGAAGGTGGTAGGTGTGACCACGCCCGATGAGAGCAACGAGCAGGATCTGGCAACCATGATGGTCGGGCGCGAGGTGATCCTTCAGGTTGCAAAGGAGCCGGCTCAGCCCGAGGAAGCGATCCTGAAGGTAGAGAATCTGCGGGTGCGCGGCGAGCGTGGCGAGGAAGCCGTGAAAGGTATTTCCTTCGAGGTGCAAGCGGGTGAGATTGTGGGGGTGGCGGGCGTCCAGGGCAACGGGCAAACGGAACTGGTGGAGGTTCTCACCGGTCTCAAGCAGGCGGAGAGTGGCTCGGTGAAGATTCTGGGACAGGAGGTCGTCAATCACTCCCCTCGCGTCATCACGGAGGCGGGATCGGCTCACATTCCCGAGGATCGCCAGGCTAATGGCCTGGTGCTCGGCTATCCTGTGGCTGACAATTTGATCCTCAACACCTATTACCTGCCTCCTATTGCACAGGGTCTGGTCATGCGGGAGGAGGCTATTGAGGAACGGGCCCATAATCTGGTGAAAGAATACGACATCCGCACGCCCAGCATCATGACGCCGGTGAGTAATCTCTCCGGTGGCAACCAGCAAAAGGTAATCGTGGCCCGGGAGTTGAGTAGAGAGGTGAAGTTGGTCATTGCTTCCCAGCCTACCCGAGGCCTGGACGTGGGTTCTATTGAGTATATTCACTCGCAGCTGGTCAAGAAGCGAGATGAGGGCGCGGCGGTCTTTGTAGTCTCCGCAGAACTCGATGAGGTACTCAGCCTGGCTGACCGAATCGTCGTGATGTATGAGGGTGAGATCATGGATACGGTGCCGGTCGAAAAGGCGACGAAAGAGAAGATTGGCCTGCTCATGGCGGGGGTGCGCCCCGGAGAGGACGTGGATAGGGATGAGGTGCTGTCTAATCTGGAGGAGGAAGCATGACCACCAACAACGAACGTAAGCAGGGGGGCAGTTCCTGGCTAGACCGCTTGCGGTCGGCGCTTGGAAGTCTCTTGATTCCTGGCCTGGCTATTGTAACAGCGCTGATCCTGGGTGCATTTCTCATCATTTTCACCGATGATAGTGTGATCGCGGCCTTCGGTGAGGGTATCGGCCCCGGATTACGCCAGTCGTGGGAGGTGCTCTCGCTGGCGTACGGAGCCTTTTTCATGGGCGCTTTTGGGAGCGTTTACGCTGTTACGGAGACGCTGCGCATCTCTACACCTTACATCTTCGCGGGATTGGCGGTGGCGGTGGGTTTCCAGGGGGGGCTGTTCAACATCGGCGCCGAGGGACAATACTTCGTCGCCGGGTTGACCTCCGTTTTCGTAGGTTACAGTATCACCGGGTTGCCGATGGTCATCCACCTCCCGTTGGCGTTATTTGCGGGTGTGGTAGGTGG
>JBNGDR010000349.1:0-2592 GCA_049975685.1 Anaerolineae bacterium | reverse complement strand
ATCGGGCATAGCGACTGGATCAGCTACGCCTGGCGCGTCGGGCCGTGGATCGCCCGTCTGCACCAGTCCTCGCATTTCGACGCGATTCACTTCTTGGATGTCCACTTCGCTTATCGCTATCGCGGGCCGTTCGTCGCCAGTCTGTTTCAATCCTTTCGCCAACGGGCCACCAGCGATGGCGGCCTGCCCTACCACAGTAATTGGCGTAGTCTGGTCGTCCGGCTGGTCTACTACAATGCTGCCCGCTGGTTGGCCGAGCAACCGGCGGTGAGTCGTGCAAATCACTTACTGGCTGCCAGCCAGGCCACGGCCGATGAGTTTATCACCCACTATGGGGTGTTGCCCAATCAAGTGACAGTAGTACCCCTGGGTATTGATCTCAGTCGTTTTTACCCGGTGAACGTCGCCGACCTACGTGGCTGCCTGGGCCTTGAAGGCCACCCTGTTCTACTATACGTGGGTTTCTGCACGCCGCGCAAGGGACTTGATTACCTGGCGCAGGCTATGCCGTTACTGCCTGCAGACGTGCGGTTGCTATTGGTCGGGCGGTGGGAGGAAAGCTATCGGGCCAAGTTCTATCACGCCTTGGGATTGGCGGCCGACCGGGTCCTCGAACTTGGCTATGTGCCCGATGAAGAGCTGCCCTGCTACTATTCCCTGGCTGACCTATTTGTCTTTCCCACGCTACTGGAGGGTTTCGGCCTGCCCCTGGTGGAAGCCCTGGCCTGCGGCACGCCAGTGGTTGCCACTGCTACCAGCTCCGTTCCCGAAATAGTCGGACCGGGTGGACGACTGGTACCCTCGCGTGATCCGGTCGCCTTGGCTGGCGAGATCAACGCACTGTTGGCCAACACAGCCCTGCGCCTTCGCCTGGGCCAGGCCGGTCGCGAGTGGGTGCTGGCCCACTTTGACCAGGGTCGGATGATCCAGGAAAGTCTGGAAATTTACGCTCGATTCCTCAGCAGCTAACCAAGCGTGGTCCTCTGAAATTGAGCGGGGCTGTCCCTTGAGCAATTGAAAGTCCGTGTTATAATCGGGGCTGACAGGAAACATGGTTCTTGGAAGGAGGAGCGAGGCAGTGAGGAACAAAGGCCCACATGCGTGAGATCAACTGTCCCATTTGTGACGTTAACCACTCAGAGCATGTATACCAGGTACGTGATCGCCTGCTGGGTGTTGAGGGAGAATTTACACTCGTCAGGTGCCTTGAGTGCGGCCTACTCTACCTGAACCCTCAACCCACCGTGGAGGAGATCGTTCGTTATTACCCGCCCAAGTACTACTCCTACGTGAGTGTGCCACCGGGGGAATTATCCTGGCCGCACCGGATGGTCCTCAACTACGGCTTATACAAGCGTTGCCAGGCGGTGACCCGGTGCAAGAAAGAGGGGCGTTTGCTAGAAGTGGGATGCGCCAACGGCGCATTTCTAGACGCGATGCGCCGGACAGGGGGATGGGATGTATACGGTGTGGACATCAGCGAACATGCCGTTCGATGTGCGCGCGATCAGTTGGGCTTGAACGTGTTCCATGGCCAACTTCAGGACGCTCGCTTTCCAAACCACTTTTTTGATATCGTTGTCCTGTGGGACGTACTCGAACATCTTCCCGATCCCAAATCGGCGCTGTTGGAAATCCGCCGGGTACTCGCGCCCGATGGGTGGCTCATCTTTCGCGTACCCAACCTGGATAGCCTGGACGCCAGAATTTTTGGCCCCTACTGGGCTGGTCTAGATGCCCCCAGACACTTCTTCATATTTTCGGAAACAACCTTGAAACGGCTGCTGGAGCTTTGTGGGTTCACTTTATACCGGATGACCTGCATATCCGGCACCTACCCGGCCTTCGTATTAAGTATGCGCTTGTGGGCGCGTGATCATCTGTCTCCGCGCACCCAAGACTGGGTTCAGCGAGTGTTAGAATCTTTGCCGACCCGTTTGCTCGTCGCTCCTATTTTTCAAGTTGTGGATCGGTTGAAGAAAAGCACCGTCGTGACGGTGTACGCTAGATACGCTCAAGAAACGAACCGGGAAGCAGCAACAGGATGAAAGTCGTTCTCATCTCGCCTTACGGTAGCCTGGTCAACGTGGGATTGCGGGTGCTCTCTGCTTGCCTATCTCGGGCTGGACACGACACGCGTGTGATATTCCTGCCCAGTGCCAAAGAGACATCTTCGTTTCTCCTGTTTGACCCTGCTGAGCTTTACGATGAGAAGATCATCAGACAAGTGACGGCTCTGTGCGCCGACGCCGGCCTGATCGGAATCACTGTGATGACCAATTATTTCTACAAAGCCAGGCAACTGACCGAGGCACTCCGAGAGCGGTTACATGTTCCGATAGTATGGGGAGGCATACATCCCACAGTGCGACCTGCGGAATGTCTGGAGCATGCCGACATCGTATGCGTGGGTGAAGGAGAACAAGCCCTGGTCGAGCTGGCGAACCGTATCGCCAACAGACAAACATATGAAAATATAGCGAACCTGGGGTACAAGGATGCGAATGGGAAAGTCATTGTCAATTCTGTACGCCCATTGATTCATGACCTGGATGCGCTGCCTTTTCCCGACTTTGGCCCAGAGAACCATTT
>JBNGDR010000348.1:0-2601 GCA_049975685.1 Anaerolineae bacterium | reverse complement strand
GCCGTTGCTCGTCGTCGAGGTGGCGGTGGTGAGGTTCTTGACGATGGTGTTGTTGTAGATGCGGACGTTGGGCGCGTCGTTGATGGAGATACCGCCTCCCTCGTGGGTGGAGATGTTATTGGCGATGATGTTGTTGTAGACATCGAAGGTGAAAGCACCGGACATGAGGAAGCGGAGCCCCCCACCGTCGTCGTTGCCCAGGTTGGCCTGGATCATGTTGTTGAAGACGCCTACCGCTCCAGCACCTTCGGAAAGGAGATCGGGATCTGCGGGCAGCTCGCCAGCGATCATGATGCCGCCACCCTCGTCGTAGGAGCGGTTGAAGTAGACACGGTTGTGGTGAATGATACCGCCGGGGCTGTAGCCGTAATGGCTGATACCACCGCCGTACTCGGCGGAGAAGTTGCCACAGATGTCGTTGTGCGATACGACGTAGTTCGCGGCTCCATTGAAGAGCCCGATGGAACCTGCCAGATTGGTACTCCCGTTGGCCAGAATGCGGTTATTTGAAATGGTCACACTATCGTTCTCGTGGTCGGTGAGGGGCGCGGGCACGTGAGGGGTCCCCAAGCGGATGGCACCGCCGTAGGCGCCGCCGTTGGATTGGATGACGTTGTTGGTGATGCGCATGTAGCGGGCGTAGGCGTTGACGAAGATGCCGCCTCCCTGGACGGAGATCTCGGCGGGAACGCCGGGGATGATGCCGCCCCCGTTCTGATCCAGGTTGTTGGGCACCCCCTGCTGGTCACCGCCCTGAATGGTGAATCCGTCAATAGTGACGGGGAAGAAGCGGGAGAACTCGCCATCTTCGGCCAGCACGGTGATTACGGGCCCCTGGTAGATGCGCGGGTTACCGTCGCCATCCACAGGGCTGCCATCCCACCCACCCCGGTTGAGCCAGATATCACCGATGGTTGTGAGCCATTCTTCTGCGTAGGGCGTGTCACCGCCTACAGAGCGGCCGTCAATGATGGTACCACGGACGCCGGTCCCGTCGGTGTAGACGCCGCCGGGGCCTACGCCCTGCAGCATGACGGGAGAGTATATGATGGGATTCTCATACCAGATGCCCAGGGGATTGGTGAACTTTTGCGTGGCGCCCGGATAGACGACGACGAGAGACTCGCCCAAACCCGCGGCCGCGTCAAGGGCGGCCTGAATGGTGCTATAGGTCTTACCCGGTCCTACTTCGAGCACGGGCGGCGTATAACCTCCACCCAGGACGTGGATGGTCAGACCGTTGACGGTGGACCGGCGGTTGCCAGCGCGAACGGAGAGTTGCCACGGCCCCGGAGGCATCGTCACGGGTACCTCGGCGATGATCTCCCGATCCGTCCAGCTGGTGTAAGCCAGCAAGGCCGATCCCAAATATATGCGACTATGTCCGCTTGCCAGACCGAACCCTTTTCCTGTGATAGTCAGGGTCTCGCCAGGAGCAAGATAGGGTTTGTCGACGGCGAAGATCTGCGGCGTCGTGTCCTCAAGATCGCACTTGGCGAGCTCGCTCGTCTGCGAACCGGGGCCCCAGATGCCCACGCCGTTCTGGGTGGGCGCCAGGTCGGCCGGCACGATGACGCCGGGGTAGATCTCGAAGCTGGTACCGATGGAACGATACTGCGGGTTGTAATTGGTGTTCAGATTGCCCGGCTGGCCAGGATCGTTGCCGTAGATGTAGTAGACACTGGCAAACATACCGCTGGGCGAAGGGGCGTTATAAGTGGCATCGGAGGGCAAGATCACCTCAAAGACACCGTGGTAGTCGGTGTGCATGGTGTGCACCAGCCGCCCGGTGTAGTCGTAGATGCCCACAGGTGAGTTGCCCATGCCCAGCTTCTCGCCGAAGGTCAGGTTCAGGGGATCGGTGGTGACGTTAAGGTCGTCGATGACGTAGCCCCGCCAGCGCCCGGGGATGGGCACCTCGGTCCAGAGCTGGAAGAGGGGCGCAATCCCCTTCTGAGTACCTACATTCACCAGCTTGACGTTGCACAGACGTTTCTCCTGACCCTCGAAGCGGCTGCCTCCCTCGGCAGCAAAGTTAGGATTGACGACCGGGGTAGATTCATCATTGGGATCGGCCGTCCACCAGATGTCATAGCCGTCGGTGCCTACGTCCGCCACGTCAACGATGTGGAGGGGTCCAGCGCAGGGGGAAGGCGCCACGAAGGGATAGAACTCGTCACCGTCAAAGGTGTTCAAGTCCTCCTCCCGCGTCGGCGTGTAGAGGGGACGCCCAAAGACCGGATCGTCGGGAATGACGACCTCAACGAGGTAATCCCCCGGCGGGATGGGCTCGGGTGAACCCAAAGGCAGGCCCGTCTTCGTGTCGGTGAGGATCTCGCCGAAGCCCCAGTTACCCGGCAGCTCCGACCACTCGGTGCCGAACTGTATACCCATCAGGGGCCCTTCCAGGCAGTCGTAACCGCCCGTTGAGGGGGGAAGCGAGGGGAAGTCGATGGGATCGCCATTCACGTCGCGGGGAACGCAGTTCTTGGGACGGACGTAGCGCTCGGTGACGGTGGTGTTGAGCAAGGGGCCTTTGGCGTAGGAGCGGTCGGCGGCCAATTCGTACATGCCACTCGCGTCGCAATCTGCACCGGGCGT
>JBNGDR010000347.1:0-2601 GCA_049975685.1 Anaerolineae bacterium | reverse complement strand
GTGTGGCAGTAAGCCAACGCGTTCAAGAGCTGCGTAGCCCAGTGCCGGACCCGCTCCTCAGGAAGGGCGCCCTCTCGTGCAATGCGCTGAGCAAGGCTCTCTCCCTCGACGAAGTTCATTACCAGATAAGCGTTGCCTTCCTCCTCGAAGAAGTCGGTGACGTTGACAAGGTTGGGATGCTGGAGACGGGCCAGAATGGTGGCTTCCTGGCGAAACTGTTCACGCAACTCGGCGAGAGTTTGCGCATCCAGGCCCGGCTGGGGGATCATTTCTTTGAGTGCCATGGGAATGTTGAGACGGGTGTCCCAGGCACGGTAAACAGCACCCATCCCTCCCTGTCCCAATAGCGACACGATACGATAGCGATGTTGCAACATTTGTCCGGTGGTCAATGGCATCGATTTACCCTCTGGAAGCTAGCCGTAGTGTATAACTTATCCTAATTTTAGCAGTTCTCACGAGTTTTGCACACTCGCAATTCTAGGGCGGCCTGGCTAGCGTCCCCAGTCCGGAGCCCAGTCCTGTTGCGGGTTTTCCGCCAACAGATGGAGAGCCCCATCCTCCACGGAGATTATCCATAGATCACTGGCGTCATCGAGGCCGAGATTGCCATCCCCTGAGGTATCTCGGACGCGGGTGAAGACCAGGTAGCGCCCGTCAGGCGACCAGGTAGGATCGGCGTCGAGGTGCCCCGAAGTGAGCTGGCGGAATTCAGACCCATCCCGGCGTCCTACCCAGACGTCGCCGAAGTCGCCGTCGTCGCGACGGGTGAGGTTGCCGTCACCGTTGGTGTCCCTCTCCTTGCGGATGAAGGCGATCCATTCACCGTTGGGCGACCAGGTCGGTTGTTCTTCGTAGATGGAGGTATCCGTCCACTGGATAATCTCCTCTCCGTCGAAGGTGAAGAGGTAGATTTCCATGTTGCCGTCGCGATCGGAGGAACAGGCAAGCCAGCGACCATCCGGTGCCCAATCCGGCCACTCGTCGCGTCCCGTGTTGGTGGTCGCGCGCCAGATGTCACCAGCCAGGTTGCTCACGTAGATCTCGGAATTGGGTTGTCCGGCGGTCATACCGGTGCTGACGAAGGCGATGAGGCTGTCGTCTGGCGACCAGACGGGGTAATCGTCCCAAGCGTCAAGTGTGATAGCGGCTCGCTGGTTACTACCATCGCCGCGCATGATCCAGACATCGTGGTTCCCCGCCTGGTAGGAGCCGAACGTGATAAGGGTGCCATCCCACGACCATTCAGGGATCCAGTCGGAGACATCGTTGTTGGTGAGGCGCAGGAGCTCGTTGGTTTCCAGATCGCGCAGGTAGATCTCGGCCTGTCCGCGATCGTTGGGGGGATTGCGGGTGAAGACGATCCGCCCTGTGTAAGAGGGCGTGGGGGTGGGTGAAGGCATTGGGGTCTCAGTCGGCAGGGGCGTGGGTGCGGGTGTGGAGGTAGGTAGCGGGGTTTCTGTCGTTCCGGGTTCGACCTCGCGGTTCGGGGTAGAGATAGGCGTGGTTGTTTGTGTGGCTTCGGGTTTTGGAGTCTCCTGCGCCGGCCCCCCTACAGCTAGGATGACGCCCCCGCCTACCATCAACAGAATGATTGCTCCGATGACCCATCCCCAGAGCGGGATCTGGCTGATGATTTTCGCCCCCTCTTCTCCGCTGGGCAGGACGGCGGTCCCGATGGGCGCACGTCCTTGAAGCGCCTGCACCATCTCGGCCGCGCTCTGGAAGCGACCGTTGGGCTGCAGTTCTAGAGCGCGATTGAGCGCCGCCTCCATCGCCGGACTGACGTTGGGCCTCAACGTGCGCACAGGTTGCAGGGCCTGGGGATTGACGATGCGCATGGTTGCTGTGGGAGGTACCTGACCGGTGAGGGCGTGGTAGAGGGTGGCGCCCAGGGCATAGATATCACTGCGAGCGTCGGTGTGACTCCCCCGGATCTCGTACTGCTCGGGCGGCGCGTACTCCGGAGTCCCCATACCTCGCATGGCTGTCCGGGTGCGGGGATCGTCGGGATTCCATAGTTTCACCAGTCCGAAGTCGACGAAGATGGCTTGACCGTCGGGGCGGATGATGATGTTCTGCGGCTTGATGTCACGATGGAGGATGCCTTGACTGTGACAGTAGCTCAGTGCATCAAGAAGCTGGATGGCCCACAAGCGTACCTGCTCCTCCGGTATAGGGCCTTCACGCAAGATACGGTTGGCAAGGCTTTCCCCTTCAATAAATCTCATAACAAGGTAGGCGTTACCCTGCTCCTCGAAGAAGTCGGTTACATTGACAAGATGTGGGTGATTCAATCGAGCGAGTACGGTGGCTTCCTGCTGAAACTGCTGGCGCAGCTGGTTGAGTAGGGTGGGATCCAGCCCTGGCTGGGGGATCATCTCTTTAAGCGCCACAGGCACATTGAGTCGCGTATCCCAGGCGCGATAGACGGCGCCCATACCACCTTGCCCGAGCAGGGTGACGATGCGGTAACGATTTTGAAGAGTCTGTCCGGTTTTCAATGGCATAGGTGATTTCCTCTGGATACTGGATACTGGATACTTGATGCTGGATGCTGGGATGTGTTCTCTGCCGTAGGCGCGTGACTTGTAGGGCTTT
>JBNGDR010000346.1:0-2641 GCA_049975685.1 Anaerolineae bacterium | reverse complement strand
GTCCCGGGACGCGGTGAGTTGCTCCGTCTTCTGTTCACGGAAAACGACACGAACCACGAACGTCTCTTCAATACATCCAACCCGACGCCTTATGTGAAGGATGCCTTCCACGAGGTCGTGGTGAACGGGCGCGAGGATCGTGTCAATCCCGAGCAGGAGGGGACCAAGGTCGCCGCGCACTGCCGGGCTATGGTCCCACCTGGTGAGAGTTTCGTCGTGCAGACCCGCTTCACCTGGACGGATGTGGAGGATCCCTTTGGTTCCTTCGCGTTCGCTCAGGACAAGCCCTTCGCTACTACTCAGAATAGACCCTTCGACTCCGCTCAGGACAGTCCCTCCGACTCCTCTAAAGAGAGCTCCTTCGATGAGGTCTTCGAGCGACGCATCGCTGAAGCCGATGAGTTCTACGCTGCCCTCCGGAACCCTGGCATGGATGGGGAGGAGCGCCGGGTGCAGCGCCAGGCTTTTGCTGGTCTCATGTGGACCAAACAGTTCTATCACTACAGCGTGCAGCTCTGGCTTGATGGCGATCCCGCACAACCTGAGCCCCCACCCGAGCGCAAGGACGGTCGTAACTCCGATTGGAAACAGCACCTCTATAATCTGGACGTCCATGCTGTACCCGATACCTGGGAGTTCCCCTGGTACGCGGCCTGGGACACCGCCTTCCATACCCTGCCCATTGCCATGATCGACCCCGAGTGGGCGCGTCGCCAGCTTATTCTTCTGTTGCGTGAGTGGTACATGCATCCCAACGGTCAGATTCCTGCCTACGAGTGGAATTTCAGTGACGTCAACCCGCCGGTCCATGCCTGGGCGGCCTGGCACGTCTATCGCATCGTCGAGGAGGTAACGGGTGAGGCTGATACGGCCTTCCTGGAGCGGATCTTCCAGAAACTGCTCCTCAACTTCACGTGGTGGGTGAACCAGAAGGACCGCGATGGAAATAACGTCTTCCAGGGTGGGTTCCTGGGGCTGGACAATATCGGTGTCTTTGACCGTAGTGGCCCGCTGCCCCTGGGTGGTTATATCGAGCAGGCCGATGGCACCGCGTGGATGGCCATGTATTGCCTTAACATGCTCACCATTTCCCTGGAGCTGGCGCGCACTCGTCCAGCCTACGAGGACGTTGCCACCAAGTTTTTCGAGCACTTCGTCTATATCGCGCACGCTCTCACCCACCTGGGTACTGAGGAGGATCGGAGCCTTTGGAGCGAAGACGAGGGCTTCTTCTTTGACATGCTTCATCTCCCCGATGGGAGCTACGTGCCTCTCAAGGTGTACTCCCTCGTTGGGTTGATTCCCCTATTCGCGGCGGAGACACTCGATGCCGATCTGGTTACCAAACTTCCCCATTTCTGGGCTCGGATGCAGTGGTTTATCAAATATCGACCTCATCTCGTACGCAGCCTGGCTTCACTCACCGAGCCGGGTGAAGGTGAATGTAGATTGCTGGCGCTCGTCGACCGGGATAAACTCCAACGGATCATGCAGCGGATGTTGGACCCTGAGGCGTTCCTCTCGGATTACGGTCTACGTTCCCTCTCCCGCTATCACCGGGAACATCCCTACACCTTTGAGGCCGATGGTCAGATTCACACTGTCCGCTACGAGCCGGGCGTCTCGCGTTCTACGCTCTTCGGTGGAAACTCCAACTGGCGCGGTCCCATCTGGTTCCCCGTCAACTATCTGATGATCGAATCGTTGCGCAAATACCACGAGTACTATGGTGATAGCTTCAAGGTAGAGCTCCCCACAGGCTCGGGGAACTACTTGACCCTGGATGAGGTGGCAACAGAGCTGGGGCGGCGGCTCACCTGCATTTTTCTGCCTGATGGTGAGGGGAGGCGGCCCGTCTTTGGTGACGGGGATCTTTTCCGGGAGAACCCTGACTGGCGGGATTATATTCTCTTTCACGAGTACTTTCACGGTGACACCGGGGCAGGACTGGGGGCCAGTCATCAGACGGGATGGACGGCCCTGGTCGCCAATCTTATCCAGCAGTGTTTCGGCGCTCACCCTTGCGAGTGAGGCGTAATGATAGCTGTTGAGGTGGTTCGATGATGAAATGTGGAACACTATCTTTCTTCGGAGGAACATAAGATGATACGAAAACCTGTCTTGCTAGCGTTGCTCCTGTCGTTTGCGTTACTGTTAACCGCTTGCGGGCCTTCGCCGACGGCAACTCAACCCACTCCCACCGTCGAAATGGAGGAACCCACGACGACCGCCACCACGTCTCCACCCACAGCGACGCCTGTTCCTCCTACCTCCACGCGCGAAGCCACGCCTTCGCCAACAACGGAAGCACCTCCGCTCCCGGTGGCTTCGGGCCCGCAGCCCAACGGCACCTTCGTCACCCAGGAGGTACGGCGCGTAGATCTTACGGGCGATGGTCAGGAGGAGTTCATCGCTACCTCCCTCTGGCAGGAGGGGCCGGACGCCGATTTCGCGACGTCCTTGCAGGTCGACGTGGTCACCGCTGACGGGACGGTGCTCTTCAGTCGTAACACCTGGGAGATCATGGGGGTGGGATCGCCCGGCGAGATGGATCTGGAGGAGTACTCGCTCTTCATGTTCGACCAGATTCAGGATGTCCGTATCCTCGATCTGACGGGCGCCGATGTCCCGGAGCTGGCGG
>JBNGDR010000345.1:0-2644 GCA_049975685.1 Anaerolineae bacterium | reverse complement strand
TCGTTCATTCGCTGATTCGCCGCCTCAGATGTCCCGATGGTAAACCCGGTGATTCTGGTACATCCGCCCGCCTAGATTCTCCAGATCATGGCGCATCTGCACCGCCGTCTCTGCCACCTGGATGAGGAAGGCCTCCTCGAAATCGTAATCCTGGATGGTATGCTCCATCTCCGTGTAGAGCAGGGCATTGCCCCCGATGCCTTGGAAGTTGGGCAGGATCCCCGCGCCGTTGAGAGCAATACGCTTCGTCCGGCGCATCTCCAGCAGCAGGTCGAGGAGGGACCAGGGCATGAGCCGTCCGTTGGCTCGCTTCAACGCCGCCGAGACGTCGGGAAATCCAAAGAGGAATCCGACGATGTCCTCACCGTGGGTGATGACCTTGATGAGGCGGTGGTCCGCCACAGTGAGGATATTATCGACCACGAAGTCCACCTCATGTTGCGTCAGGGGATAGTACTCCCAGTTGTCGACGAAGGCCGCGTTATAGGCCTCACCAATGCGACCCGCCCAGGAGCGCAACTCCCGCTTGCTCTTGAAACGCTTCACACCCAGCGTGCCCCGCTCCTTCACCCGGCCGGCGATACGATGGACCCGCTCCGGCAGTTGAAAGGCTTCGGCGTCCAGGTGACAGGAGACGAAATCTACCTCCTTCTCGAAACCCAGGGCCTGCATGAGACGAGGATAATATTCGTAGTTGTACTTCATCATCGTCATCATCTGGCGGAATTCGAAACCCGTGATCAGGATGCCGTATCCGTCCAGGGGGCCGAACCCCTTGGGTCCTACGACGGTCTCCAATCCGCGCGCCCGCGCCCACTCGAAGGCCCGCTCGAAGAGCGCGCGGGCAGACTCCTCGTCGTCCTCGCATTCAAAGAGGTAAAATTGGGCCTTGCGCGTGTCGTGGTAGTCGTTGAAACGCCGGTTCTCCATGACGGCAATGCGACCTACGTCCTGACCATCGCGCACGACCACGAAGAAAGCGGCGTCCGAATGCTCGTAGAAGGGATGTTTTTCCCGATCAAGCATGGTCCTGATATCCATCCGGGGTGGTGGCACCCATTGGGGGTGATCCTCGTAGTGATGGTAAGCAAAATCGACGAAACGCTTTACCGCGCGCCGGTCCTCCGTATCGATACGATCAACGGCTAACATGATGGCTTTCCTCCTGGAATAATAAAGTGAGAAGATAGCGGTGAGCAAGGATCAGGGATTAGGGATCGGGGACTGGTTGCCCTAATTCATCGCAACGCTCGTCCTGGTTTGAAAAGTGCTCGTGTGAAGAGTACTTCAGTGCTCGTTTTCACTGATAAAATCAGGGCTGACAGAACCCTAGTCGATGAGAGAGAGGGTCCCGCCCTCCACCTCCAGGCGCCAGGCTATCCCTTCGATGTCGTTGAGCAACAGAGTCTCATCCGTGCGCCAGCCCGAGATAAGAAAACGACGATCATCCTCCTGAATAATAGCGGTGGAGACGAGATTCTCCACGTTCACCACCCAGACGGAGTGTTTGGTGATGAGCGTGCAAGGCGTGTGGACGACGGTGAAGGCTAACTGCTCTCCGGACGGCGACCACGTCAGGTTGCCGGCCCGCCATTTTGAAGTCTCGGAATCGAAGGCCACCCGGCGCTCCTCCCCCGTTTCCAGATCTCTTATGACCACCTCATTCTCCTCCAGGTAGGCCAGCCGCCGCTCATTCGGAGAGAGCGACAGCGCGCCAGAGAGATCGGGCGCCACGTTGGTGAGGGTCCCCTCCCGTAGATCCAGACGTAACAGTGCCACGTCGGAGCCGAAGACCGAACAACCATCGGGAACGGCGTGCAGGCTAAAATAGAGGGCGTCCTCTGACCAGTGAAACTTCTGCGGTGTAGGGAACCCCAGACCGTAGGGGGACCAATCATCGATGGGATACCAGGTCACCGAGCCGTCCGTCTGAGTAACGCTGACCTCGGTGTAGGCCGCCTCCCCCACGGTCTCCCCATCAACCACGGGTAAGACGACGGTGACGTGGGCCACCCAATTCCCGTCGGGTGAGGTCGAGCCCCAGCGCTGTGTCAGACGTCCCTCCAGCTCCGGGGTAGGTGTACCCTCTCCAAAGAGAGGTGTCGGTGAGGGCACTGCAGTAGAGGTCGCCGTGGGCGGGGGCGTCTGTGTAGCGGTGGCGGTGGGGGTCCACGTCGGCGGTGACGTCGGCTGTGGCGTCGGCGTCAGCGTCAGCGTAGGGGCCAGCGTATAGGTGGGAATGGGGGTGGAAAACAGGGGCGTCCGACCACACCCTGTCACCAGGAGTAGAAGCCCTAGAAAAACATATCGCAGCAGTGAAATCGTCATTGTTTTACACAGCCTCCCTCATGCTTCATCGTCTACCGGGCAGCCTATGACTCCCACCAGACACGTCCCCCTTTTGTAGGTCGACTTGTTAAAATTGTCAACAGCTCCAGGTAGGACGCACTTGACGCCGCACACCACGGCGCTTCTCACGTTGCCCCCAGGGCAATCGCATCAAAAACCCGACATTCTTCCTGTGATGATAAGTGTATAGACGGATTGCCTAATTGAGCGTGTGAAGGCATTGCCACCGCCGAAGACACGACTTAAGTCGCTTGCCGAGGCACTAGCGCGCCGAGCGTCGACCGACGTCGACGCG